>CALLAG010000265.1 GCA_938002705.1 uncultured Saprospiraceae bacterium
AAATAAAGTAAAATAAGAAACCTTAATAGTGTTTGGCACACTAAATAGTATATACCAATTTCAATAACTCGAATTTTGTAACTCGTAACTAAAAACTAGTAACTAAAAACATGCCCCACATAACATTAGAATGCAGCGCCAATGTCAAGATGGATTTTCAATCTTTCTTCAAAGACCTTTCAGCAGAATTAGTAGCGACCGGAGATGCAGCAAGACTAGGTATCAAGTGTAGAGTCGTCAAGAACGAAGAGTACTATATCATAGATGGCGATCAGGATTATAAGATGGTCAACTTGCTATACAGATTACGAGAAGGTAGGACACAAGAGACCTTATCGACCTTTGCTAATATTGGTATGAATGTCATGGAGAAGTATCTTCAAAAAGATATCTCAGAGAAAAAAATAATCTTATCTACAGAAATAAAAGAGCTAAAAAAAGGGCTTGATCTCACTAAAAATTCAGTCAGGTAATACAGTATTTTTAGTTTGATAATTATTTACACATAAAAGAATCTAATAAAATAAAGAGATGAAATTTTCTACATATAAAATAAAAAAGTCAGGCATCATCACCTATGGATCAGTAAGAGAAGAAGATGGCAAAATCACATTATCTGACATAGGTAGAGCTAAAGGCGGCGACCTCAGAGAATGGATAGAAGAAGGAGCCATGGATGAACTCAAAGGCATAGCCGCAACAGCTGCCCATATATACAATGAAGAAGACATCGAATATATGGTACCGATACAATCCGCTGAAAAAATCGTATGCATAGGAGTTAATTATGCAAAGCGTAATGCTGAGTACAAAGACAATTCTGAAGCACCTAAGTATCCAAGTGTTTTTCTCAGATATTTGGATTCATTTACGGGACATAATGAGAATATGATAAGACCTCCAGAATCTGACAAATTAGATTATGAGGGAGAGATCGTCATCATTATAGGAAAAGGAGGCCGAAGAATACCTAAAGAAAATGCACTGGATCATATAGCAGGATTGACCCTTATGAATGAAGGCACATTAAGAGACTGGGTCAGACATGCTAAGTTCAATGTAACACAAGGCAAAAACTTTGATAAATCAGGAATCATCGGACCTTGGATGATGACTGCTGATGAGGTAGAAGACTATACCAATCTCAGTATACAGACTCGAGTCAATGGAGAAGTCAGACAGAATGATAATACTTCTAACCTGATGTTTCCATTCGACTATATCATATCATATCTCAGTACTTTCATGACACTTAAGCCAGGTGATATGATATCTACTGGAACTCCTAATGGTGCTGGTGCCAGATTTGAACCACCCAAGTATCTTGTTCCTGGAGATATCGTAGAAGTAGAAGCTGCTGGCATAGGAATACTTAGGAATGGTGTGCAGGATGAAATTCTGTAATTCATTATTCTATAACTGAGATGCAGATACAATAATAGAAAAATAGAATATCTCTATTTTTCACTAACTTTATTTCATGAAGATATTACGAATAGAAGTCTTTATATTCTTAGCATTGCTAGTGGCTACGATGGCTTTTAGGATGTATCATTCTGATAAGCATGCTCATACTAATGGTGAAGGTGAGAGTCCTCATCTAATCATATTGGGTATAGCTCAAGATGCTGGATATCCTCAGATTAACTGTAAGAAAACTTGCTGTGAGAAGCTATGGGGGAATCCTGAAATGAAAAAATCAGTTTCTTGTATAGGTATCAAAGATCCAAAAACTAAAAAAGCTTGGCTGATAGATGCGACCCCTGACATTAAAGATCAACTGCACCACTTACTCTCTGACGAGTACACATTAGAAGGGATATTCCTTACCCATGCACACATGGGACATTATACTGGACTGATGGAGCTCGGTAGAGAAGCTATGGGTGCTGACGCTGTGCCTGTCTACGTCATGCCTAAGATGAAAACCTTCATAGAAACGAATGGCCCTTGGGATCAGTTAGTCAAATTAAATAATATCAAGTGTATCCCATTAGAACATAATAAGCCAACTATCTTAACTGAGTCCATATCTATAGTACCTATGCAAGTGCCTCACAGAGATGAGTACTCCGAAACCGTAGGTTATACCATTAACTCTACTGATAAGTCAGCTCTATTTATTCCAGACATAGATAAATGGGATAAGTGGGACCGAGACATCAACGAAGAAATAGCCAAAGTCGATTACGCCTTTCTAGATGGTACATTCTACCGTAATGGAGAAATATGGGGTCGAGATATGAGCGACATTCCACACCCATTCATACAAGAAAGTATGTCTTACTTCAACAAGTTAAGCGCTTCGGAGAAAAATAAAATTTACTTTATACATCTCAATCATACCAATCCCTTGTTAGATAAATCATCAGAAGAGCGACAATCATTTGATAAAAAAAGATATCATGTGGCGAGGGAAGGACAAATTGTCGATCTTTGATACATGTTATCAAGAGAAGAAAAAAGAAAATACAGAGCAGATCTATTCAGACATTTAGATGGAATCGCTGTAGCGCCTACCTGCTATGCCTTGCATAAGAAAGGAGTACTTACATATCTAATAGAAAATAAGGAAGTCTCACTCACTCAAGTGACAGAACACTTCTCAGCTAACGAGGGCTACATCAATGTCGCCTTAAGGATATTATCTTCTCAAGGCTGGTTAGATCAGAAATTAGATAATACGCAGGATACCATTCATTATGCTATCAACGATAAGTCAAAGGAAGCATTCGGCTATGCACATCTATATGAAGAAGTAGATTACCTACTGAAGTTCTCTGGTCAATTCTCTAAGCGAAAATTCCAAGTAGAACCATTTCTTGTTCTCGAAAAAATAATGAATAACTACAAGGATTCTTATGGTCTCAAAGATGTCAAAGTAGATTCTGTAGCCTACCAAGTACTTAAACATATCGAAGGTATAATAGTAGGACCTACCGTCGTAAGCTTAGGGATGACTGGTATGTTCCATAACTACTTTATGGAGACTTCATTTAGCGCTGACGAGTTTCATAGTGATGCCAAAAGCTTTGAGCGACTCTTAGACTTTTTCGTTTGGTTAGGATGGTTTGAGAAGAAAGCCAGTAACTACTCATTTACCGATAAGGGCTTCTTTTTTGCTAAGAGAGCCTCTGCATATGGAGTCACCGTCTCGTACATACCTACTTTTAGAAATCTGGACGAGCTCCTATATGGACATCCAGGAATCCTAAGAGAAACTAAAGATGGCGAAGATGAAAAGCACGTAGATAGAGAAATGAATGTATGGGGAAGTGGAGGTGCTCATGCTGCCTACTTTAAGAAAATGGATGAAGTCATCATAGACTTATTCAACAAACCCATCACAGAACAACCTAAGGGTATTCTCGATATGGGATGTGGTAATGGAGCATTTCTCATTCATGCCTTTGATACAATAGCTACACGTACATTACGTGGGCAGATGCTAGAAGAACATCCCCTATTTCTCGTAGGTGCAGATTATAATGATGCAGCACTAAGAGTCAGTAGAGCCAATCTCATACAAGCTAATGTATGGGCTAAACTTATGTGGGGAGACATAGGAGATCCCGCAAGACTATCTGAGGACCTTAAAGAAAATTACAATATAGATCTCAGCGAATTACTCAATGTGAGAACATTCTTAGATCATAATAGAATATGGTCTGAACCAAAAGAAAAAACTACCGATAGAGTCAGTCACTCTACAGGAGCATTTGTACATCGCGGAGAGAGAATAAATAATAATGCAGTAGAAGATAATCTCAATGAGCACTTCAGCAAGTGGATGCCTTATGTCAAAAAACATGGATTACTTCTAATAGAATTACATACTGTAGATCCTGCATTAGTCGCTCAGAATATCGGAAGAACGGCTGCTACAGCCTACGACGGTACACATGGATTTTCTGATCAGTACATCGTAGAGTTAGGTGTCTTTAAAAAAGTAGCTGCAGAAGCAGGTCTAGAAGCAGTGGAAAAATATGCTACACGATTTCCGGATTCTGACCTAGCCACTGTAAGTATTAATCTTTTGAGGGGGAGGTGAAACAGTTACTGGTTTTTAGTTATTAGTTAGGTTTTGATACAGATCCTTAAACTTCCGTTAAATCCATGTGTAGAAAATATTTTTCGGCTATCTTAACATCTCATTAGAACATTAAATAAATCATTTTGAAATTACTAAAGTTAATCTTCTTCGCATTAATCTCAGCCTCATTATTCATGTCGTGTGGAGATGATCCGTTATCTGAGACGATCGTTGACACAACATGGGAAGTTTTCTCTTTCGAACAAACAGATTGTGAAGACCCTACTGAGAATATAGCATTGAGAACTGTGGACAACAATTGCATAGATTGGAGCAGTACGACTCTCTGTAATTTCACTTATCAATTTTTGGCTAACGGTATAGGCTTTTATCAGTATACTGAGACAAGTGGATTAGATAAGTTTGATTTTGAATACTCGGTCAATGATGACATCAATCAGATAACGATCTGTGAGGGTACTAATGATTGCGAGCTCTATAATATAGATGGGGCCAATATGACATTGACAAGCTTTGATACAGATGGCTGTATTGTAAATGCCTTATTCGTAAAAGGATAAAGTATCAAATTAAAAAGGTCCTACTCCAGTGGCATGATTAAGATATAAAATTATCCTAAGTCAAATTTTCTGTAGATCACTCAGCAAGATATCACTCCTTAACTTGCTCGTACATCCACTCCCATAGCTTAGGATTATCATAAGTTATCGTCCAGCTATCATGATTGGCTTCAGGGTAAATCGTAAAATTAGGTTTGCCACCTATTGCTATTAAGGCGTCGACCATTTCTTGTGATTTTTGTAATGGCACGACATTATCTTGAGCTCCGTGAAAAACCCAATTCGGTACGTCTTTTATATTTGAAATATGCTTAGTGTCTCCACCACCACATATAGGTACGATAGCCGCAAAATGTTCTGGATGCTCTATAGCCCATGCCCATGTGCCATAGCCGCCCATGGATAATCCAGTAAGATATATACGACTCTTATCTACACGGTTACTCGCGAGAATATATTGTAGCAGCTCTTCTAATCTTTCAGTATCCCACCATACATCGTTAGGGCATTGCGGCGATACGACTATAGCAGGAAATGAATATCCAGCTTCTATTTTCTTGGGAGGACCATGGATTTTTACCTTACTTATATCTGTCCCTCTCTCCCCTGATCCATGAAGGAAAATCATCAGTGGATAGTTCTGATTTTTATTTTCACTATACCCCTCTGGATAGGTTATAAGATGCTTGTATAGGTTATCTGTCACACTCATTTTTTTTGTCGAGGAACACATAGAAAAAAAGGCTGCTGATAATACAAGCGCCGATAAAGTGAATGTATTTGAAATATTCATAATCCAAATTACTGAATTCTATGAAATAAACCTATCAACTATAGGCATCATCATGCACTGCCTTGACAGCTCTACCAGAGGGATCATTCATATTCTTGAATGCTTCGTCCCACTCTAAGGCTATAGGCGTACTGCATGCTACCGATGGTACTGATGGTACTGTGCTCGCCGCTGCATCAGATGGAAAATGCTCTTCGAATATAATTCTGTAATAATACTCTTCTTTATTAAGCGGAGGATTGATAGCAAAACGGAAAGATGCTCTTTCCATCATATCATCCGTGATCTCAGCATGAGCGATTTCCTTAAGTGTATCTATCCATGAGTAGCCTACTCCGTCAGAGAATTGTTCTTTCTGCCTCCATGCAACAGACTCAGGAATATATTCTTCGAATGCTTTTCTGAGTATCCACTTCTCCATCTTACCCGGACCTGACATTTTATCCTTAGGATTAAGACGCATAGCTATATCCATGAATTCTTTATCTAAGAATGGTACTCTGCCTTCTACACCCCAGGCAGCAAGAGACTTGTTAGCTCTATTACAATCATAGAGATGGAGTTTGTCTAATTTTCTGACTGTCTCTTTGTGGAACTCTTCTGCACTCGGTGCTTTATGGAAGTAGAGATATCCTCCGAATATCTCATCAGCTCCTTCTCCAGATAACACCATTTTTATACCCATAGACTTAATGACTCTCGCCATCAAGTACATAGGCGTACTGGCACGTATAGTCGTGACATCGTAAGTCTCTAAGTGATAGACGACATCACGTATAGCATCCAGACCTTGTTGTATTGTAAATTTTATCTCATGATGGACCGTCCCTATATGCTTAGCTACATCTGCAGCATGCTTAAGATCTGGAGAACCTTCTAACCCCACAGAGAATGAATGCAGTTGTGGCCACCAAGCAGCTTGCTCATCACCTGACTCTACTCTCTTAGCAGAATATTTTTTGGCGATAGCTGAGATTATCGAAGAATCTAAGCCGCCAGACAACAATACACCGTAAGGTACATCTGACATTAATTGCCTATGCACAGAGTCCTCAAGCGCTTGTCTCAGCTCTTTGATATCGGAGACATTATCTTTTACAGCAGCATAATCCTCCCAGTCTCGAGTATACCACGTTGTCTTGGTTTCGTCTTTACTATAATAATACTGTCCCGGCAAGAACGATTCTATCTTTGTACACACGCCTTCCAGTACCTTAAGCTCTGAAGCAACATAGTAGTTGCCAGATTTATCCCATCCTTCGTATAGTGGGATGATGCCCATATGATCTCTTCCTATGAGAAATACATCTTTGGTTTTATCGTATAATGCAAATGCAAATATGCCATTAAGGTCGTCTAAGAATGCAGTACCTTTCTCCTGATATAATGCTAATATCACCTCGCAGTCTGACTTCGTCTGAAAGTCATATACATCAGCATATCGCTCTCTGATCTCCATATGATTATATATCTCACCATTGACTGCTAAGATTAGATTTTTGTCTTTACTATATAATGGTTGTCCTCCACTTTGGGGATCGACTATAGATAATCGCTCATGAGCCAATATCACATTATCACCACAATGGATACCAGACCAGTCGGGTCCTCTATGTCTTTGTTTTTTAGAAAGCTCTAAGGCTTTTTGTCTTAATATCTCGATATCACTTTGGATATTGAATATGGCCAGAATTCCACACATAACTTATCATTTTGATGATTCAAAATTAAATACATCTAACAATAATGTCAATCATGTAGTTATTTAAATACAAAACAGCTCAATAATTAGAATTTATCAAATAATAAGTATATGATAAAATATAATTTCTAATATAGATACCAAATAATCCTACTGCAGATAGAGATGTTCTAAAGGACAAATAGCATACTAATAATACAGTAATTGCCTTACTATCAGTCGTTAATGTTATCACGGTATACAATTTGATTATCATTACATAATCAACCTCCAAGTGAAAACAGTTCTGAGTTACTATAATAGGATTATTAATATTGGTGTCACCAATGAGATGTCTTTTGGCAAAAAGCTGAGAACACGTCTATCTAATCAGTGTGTATCAATAGCGGCTTTATTCACGATCATACACATAATATCAATCCTCATAGTCCCATCATCACCTTATGAGCTTTACATCTCGTTTTCGTGGCTGACCATATTCAGCACCACATTATTTCTTAATTACAAAGGCCTCCATAACCAAGCTAATACTTTTCTGATTGTATTAGCTATGCTTCAAGTTGGATTGATACACCACCTATTCGGTCCTATGACGAAACTGGAACCCATGTACCTATGCATGGTTATGATGACTTTTTTCATAATAAAATCCCAGTATAAAGCGATCATTACGATATGTATATTAATCATCTATATCACAAATACACTCGCTTATCCATATATAGGAGCACCCTTAGAGTCTATGATTGTCGAGAAAGCAGCATTTGAGTATTTTATATTTAGTGTCCTACTATCTGGAACATTAATTAATAAGATGCTCCTGGAAAACAAGAATAATCATAAGTTATTAAAACTGCAGAACAAAAAAATGCAGACCCAGAATGAAGAACTCAAAAGATTCAATTATATCATATCGCATGACCTCAAGGAGCCTATCAGATCTATAGTCGGACTGACAGGATTATTAGAGAAAAAAAATAAAGGCGTACATACGGACATCACTGATGAGATTGTATCACTGGGTAGAAGGCTCAACAACATGGTAGATGATATTGTAAAATTCCAGGAGCTAGACAAAATAGCTGCAAAAGTAGACACCATAAATCTATCCGAATTAATAGAAAATATAAAAGAATCTCTACCTGATGATCTAAAAAATAAGTCACCAGAAATTATTCTTACTGGACTGACCGAAATTACAAGCTCTCGTACATGCGTCTATCTCATCCTCAAGAACCTAATAGAAAATGGCATCAAATACAACAATAATGCCCCTATAGTAAGAATTGATTGCCAGAGAAATCTGATGGCCTACGTCATTGAAGTGAGTGACAATGGCATAGGCATACCTGACACATATCACGAAGAAGTATTTGTGATGTTCAAAAGACTGGAACAACTAAAGGATAAAAAAGGAACAGGCCTAGGGCTAAGTATATCTAAAAAGCTGGCTCAGAAATATGACGCAGAATTAAACATAGTTAGTTCCTCAGAATCAGAGGGCACTACATTCAGACTTACAATACCTCTCCACGTATCCGTATTAGACTTAGACTAGTTTCTTCTTTATGTATATCGTATTATAAGGAATATTTATACTCCTTTCTTATACTCCTTCTTATCTATAATCATTTTAGCGATAATCTCCTTGAGAATCTCAGAAGTACCACCACCTATAGGGCCCAGTCGACTGTCCCTCGACATACGAGCCAGAGGATATTCTTCCATATACCCGTAACCTCCTAAGTGTTGTAAGCAATCATAGATGACCTCATCCGCGACTTTAGTAGATTGTAATTTTGACATACACGCTTCTTTGACGACATAGACACCTTTCTCAAGATTAGCTGCTACTTGGTAGTTGAATGATTTGACTATCTCTACCTCTGTGGCTCTCTGCGCCATTGTATGTCGTAGTGCTTGGAACTGATCTATCGTCTTACCGAAAGCTGACCGCTCTGACATATATTGGAGTGTATAATCTATAGCATATTCTGCACGAGCATGAGCATTAATACCCATAATCAATCTCTCTAAGGCAAAATGCTGCATAACATAGTAAAAGCCTTTACCCGGCTCTCCCATCAGCATATCGGCTGCTATCCTTACGTTATCGAATGATATCTCAGCAGTATCAGATGCTCTCCAGCCTAACTTATCTAACTTAGAAGCACTCACGCCTGGATTATCACGATCCACTAAGAACACCCCCATCGCCTTAGGATTATCCGTGATATCCATCTTAGCGATGACCACGAGATAATCAGAGTATACACCATTAGTTATAAATGTCTTAGAACCATTAATAACCCACTCGTCTCCTTCTCTCACAGCAGTTGTCCTCATAGCACCTACATCTGATCCGCCGAATGGCTCAGATATACATAAGCATCCCACTAAGTCTCCACTTATACTACCTGCAAGGTACTTCTGCTTGATCTCTTCAGAGCCCTCTTTGTATAAGTGAGTCATAGCAAGATAAGCATGTGCCCACATAGCTGCAGCAAATCCTCCAGAGTTAATTCTCTGTAGTTCTTCTAACCAGATGACTAGATAAAATATATCTAAATCCATCCCGCCGTAAGCTTCTGGATAACGGATACCGAAATATCCCATATCGCCGAACTTCTTGTATATATCCTTGGGTATTGTCCCTGTTGCTTCCCAGTCGTTAATGTGTGGTGTCACTTCTTTAGCTAAGAATTCTCTGAATCCTGCTCTAAACATCTCATGCTCCTCCGTAAAATAATGTTGATACATACTCGTGTATTATTGTTTCAAATTAAATGTTGTAAATCCATATATTGTTGAATCGGTATACCAAATTTTACTTTGGAATCTTCTCCATAGAATTCTAAAAACTCTTTTAATCCTTTGTCAGTAAAGTGAGGTATGATTGTACTCCACACCATCCGTTCTGTCTCCTCTTCACTATGCAGCTCCCTTACTTCCTTCTGTGCTATCCAGTAATAAGTTATCAGCCAAGCATTAACTGCGAGCTGATAGTATAAGCCATCATAAGGTTCTGGATGTATATTATCCACCTCAAGTCCGTATGCGAATGCATTAAGATTACTTTTAATCACTTCTTTGGACCAATGTGTCAATACATCCTTGATAGAGCCATGTTCTAATACTGACATATCTCTGAACACAAATGGATACCACTTCTGGAGAGACCGGCATGTCCGTATATCAAGACTTAGATTATAGAAGGCGATATAATCTTTTCTTCTTTTCTGAAATCTCTTAATATCTCTAGTCATCATTACTGAGATATCATCGAGTATAGCTTCCTTATTCTTATAATGGTATGCCAGATTACCCCGACTCATATTACATATTCCTGCCAGATCAGTCAATGAATAAGCATGATACCCCTTCACATTAAAGGCATCAATTATGGCGGCTAATATCCTCTCTCTGGTCTTCATTAGTAAATAAAAACTATGTTGCATAGTTCATTAAGACCAAATATATATTTAATTTTTAGTCTTTTATGACTAATGATGTGAGAAGTACTGATTTGCAAGGTATTTACGTGTTAAAATAAATAGCCATTTGACCGCAATGAAGTGATTCATAAATTATTGCAATGTTTAGGATAAGAAATGCTTACTATGGAAAGTAAAATTCACCTTCTGTGGCGTCATACTTAATATGGCAAAATATACGAGGAGAGTAATGCGACCACGCTGTGGTCGAATACGATACTTGTTATATCTATTCTAAAATAGTTAGACCGCTCTGCGGTCTCTTTTGAGAAATAGCAATAAGTCTTAAACTAATAAATCTGAATTTTCGACAAATAAATAAAGCATTGCATCCTTGTCTTGATAAGTTCCAAAAACCATATCCTACTCTCAATACTGACCTCAGAGAGGTCATATTATTTTAGAAATAACGTGTTGATGATAAACTGCTGACCCAGCGGGGTCATACTAAATATCGCAAAATATACGAGGGGAGTAATGCGGCCACGCTGTGGTCGAAAGCTTTACTTGATATTTCTATTCCGATTTGCAAGGTATTTACGTGTTAAAATAAATAGACATTTGACCGCAATGAAGTGATTCATAAATTATTGTTAGGTTTAGGATAAGAAATACTTGCTATGGAAAGTAAAATTCACCTTCGATATTGGCTGTGTGCTCCTATTCTATTCATAACTGTAATCTTAAGTCTGAACGAAGCTGTAGATTTTATGATGCATGACACGTATTTAGTAATAGCCACAATGTATATTGCGATAACGATTTTTGTCACACTTTTTGTAGCAGGTCTCATCTATTGGATTTTTCAAAATTTCCAACTTATAGGATGGATGACAACAGCCCATACGGTATTGACTTTTCTGCCATTATTAGCATTACTTACCACCGTCATTTTAGACAACAATTTTTTAGATGAAGGTCAAAAGCCTTACACAATAGTCAATGAATTTCACCTCATTACCCTAATGTTGTTTTTGATGAGTCAATTAATATTAATCTCCAATGTAATCATCGGAATAATGAGAGGTAAGAAAAAGACCTAACGAGGAGGCATACTCACAGCGCTGTAAATATCTGAAAGCAAGTCCATATACCTAATATTAATCCAGCTATGATTATCACAACCTTAGGCACGGGAGATCTAAAAACTTTGGATATGATATAATATAGAAACTCCTGAGCTGCAAATAGAATAACTACATAGATTATGAATGCGAGCCAATTACCTCCATCCTGCATCCACCTGAAGTCGTAATAACCCTCATCTATATAGAATAGAAATAGAGTCATAATAACTGCACTTAAGACCATGACATAGTGCATATTCCTATGACTTAAGTGCACTACCTCATTATTACGACCGGCCAATCTACATTAATTATTGTACTGAAGACCACAATCTATATTATCTGCTAGTTGCTCAGCTTTATCTATTTGATTTAGATTATGAATAGCAGACGTCTCTACGATATCGAATATTTCTCCGCAGTTGAATATTTTCTGTACATCTAGAGATATAGTCAAGTCATCAGTGTAAGCTCCGCTTGTAGATCTCATGACATTATCCGTACCTAAGTGCAGTGCTATACCTTTTTCTTTGACGCCATCTCGATCGACATCCATATTACCTTCTATCTTAATCATGACATAACTACCCCATCCGCTCCAGTATTCTGATGTTCTTGACAGAGCATTGCTTGATGGATAATCTGATGGTGTCGTCGCATTCTGAGCAGCAGTTAATCCGATATTAAAGGATACTGCAGTAGCATCGCCAGTTGTACTCCCTATATCATAAGTATAACCTTCTTCAGCTTTAGCTAATGTGGAATGTGATTCCGTCAAGTCGATATAATCTACTTCTTTGAAGAGCTCTTCTTGTCCATCTATCGTCATCTTAAGCTCTGATATATAGAAACTTATTCTACTGAACTCAATAGGAATGCCGCCAGCTTCAGCATATTCATATTCTTGGAACATAACTAATGGCTGATCGTCATAGGTTAACTGAAAGTTCATATCAAGTTTCTTATCATCATCTCCACAACTTGACAACATTAACAAACTTAAAAGTACGAGTATAGAATATTTCATTTTTAGCATTTTATACAAACTTAACGGCTCCAAGTGAAAATTGATTTTATTTACACACAAATAATTCTCTGTAGCTTACCTTAAGACATATCACCCAGAAATTCAAAAAAAAGAGTGCATTAAT
>CALLAG010000266.1 GCA_938002705.1 uncultured Saprospiraceae bacterium
TTGATAGATTGCTTAGAGATAGGTTCTTCCTCCATGAGTGATTCATAGCCTGCCACTTCGATGATGAGTTCTTTGGTTAACGAATACTCATCAAAGAGGACTTGCCAGAATTCTGAAAATTCTTTATCCTCTTTAATATAAGAAGTCAATTCAAAATAGCACTTGGTTAATGACATCATACTATTAAGAAGTAAGGCTTTGAAGAAGGGTACTTCTTTGAATAGTTGCTTGATGATATCAATATTGCCTGCGTCCTTGTAGTGCTTTATGGCGGTACCGATACCAAAGTATCCTGGTACATTCTGCTTAAGCTGACTCCATGATCCTACGAATGAGATGGCTCTCAAGTCACTTAATTCTAGCTTGGCTTTATTGCCACGCTTACCGGGGCGACTGCCTATCTTGGCTTTCTTATAGTAGTGCAGAGTGCTTTTCTTTTCTAAGTAGTCTAAGAACTTGTCGTGACTCTTTAGAGACATATACTTCTCGTAACTCTTAGTAGCGAGGTCCGCTATGAGGTCTCTGTTCTCAGATGATATATCTGCGGTATGTTCTGAGATACCTGCTGTGACAAGCTGATCACAGTTATGTATGAACTGCGCCTTGGTACCATAAGTACTTGTTATTGTCTGACCTTGTATCGTGAGTTGTATTTCTTTGTTGGCGATATTACCACCTTGGGATGCATAGAATCTATGCGTCTTACCACCACCTCTTGCAGGTGGTCCTCCACGACCGTCAAAGAAGATCGCCTCATAACCATAATCCCTACATACTTTAGTCAGCCTTTCTTTAGTCTGGAATATAGACCAGTTGGCTTTGAGGTATCCGCCGTCTTTAGTACCATCAGAGAAGCCGAGCATCATCGTCTGAGTAGCTGATCTTTTCTTCATATGAGAACTGTAAGCTTCTAGGTCAAATAGAGACTTCATAATCTCAGTAGATCTATCCATACCTATCATCGTCTCGAACAGTGGGACGATATCAAAGTGTATGTCCTCCGCATTATAGCCACACCATCTGAATAATGCATAGACAAATAGAACAGAATTAATATCCTCAGAATTACTGATGATGTATCTGTTGCATCCTGCTTCGCCATTGGTTTTTTGTATCTCTCGGAGCTGAGTGATATTGGCTATAGTATCATTGAGAAGATCAGTAGAGAATTGCATGCCTTCTATGCTGATGTCTTCATGACAGAGAATATTGACTAATGCATCTTGATCTAATTCTGTAATAGAAGACTTTATTTTCTTAGCCGATATGAGTATCTCTTCTATGAGCTTAAGGTGTACACTATGATCTTGTCGGATATCGAGATTGGCAAAATGCGAACCGAAGATGTCCAATTTATTTATAAAATTATCTATCTCATCTATAAATAGATTATGGTAGCTCTCTTCTGCCATTGTCTTGACAACCTGCATTGACGCTTTGATGTCTGACAGAGGAATCATCTGCGCTGCATCGAACATAGGGCCATAGAGGGAGTCTCTTACTTTAGATAACTCTTCGGCTATACCTTTGAATGTTAATTGTGTCTGTAGTTTTTTGATATCGTTATAGTAACACTTAGCGACAGTCATTCTGAGTTCGTCAGCGACTTGTCGTGTGATAGGTGCAGTAACGAATGGATTACCATCTCTGTCTCCACCTGGCCAGAACCCCAATTGTACAATTTTAGGATTATCGAATTCTCCTTGTGGAAATAGTTTTTTGATATTGCCATACATCTGTGGGATCGCATCATAGTATACCGTTCTCAGATAGTAGATGATATTCTTAGCCTCATCCAGAGGGGTAGGTTGCTTGCTGTTAAGCAGGGAGGTGAGGCCCAGTTGTCTGAGTAGCGTATCGACTTGCTCCAGTTCGTCATTGCCGATAGAGGTTCTCAGCCTCTTAATAATCTCCAGAACACTGGGAGGGTAGAACTGTGTTGGGTGAGCAGTGAATACGATACGAGCACTGAAGTGATTGATCTTATCTATGGCTTCTGCGATCATAGATTCTTGTCGGTTTGATTTTCTGAAGAAGTCCTTGATAGATAGGTAGTCGCCCAGCTTATTTAATTCTCCAAAAGCGGCATCCTCTACACTATCAAATAGTACTATCTGTCGCTCGACATACTGTATGACTCGGAACATAAAATCTATCTGCTCAGCCTCATCAGTGATATCCATAGACTGTGTGAAGAACTTATCCAGTATCTGATTAGGTTTCTGATGATTATCGAGTTCTCGCTCACAGACTTGTGCCAGTAGAGGTATCATCGCTCCTATATCCTTGACATTACTATAAGGCAGATTGAGGAATAGACTATTGTAGAGGTTGAATTTATTTTTTACTAATCTGTTGTATTGATCTAATCGCTTAGTGCTTCCTATTTTCTTCATGGGGCAAAGATAGGTTAAATGAAAATGTTGTGTATGATGAAGTATAGTCTAATATAGTTGTTAATATTATTTTCGGGATCGAGTATATTGCCACGATATCATATGATGATAATTATGGAAAGCTTATATAAGCGCTATGATGTATAGGTACATACATTATATCAGTATTAATTTTGTGACTTAATGGTAATATCTGTTTTTATTGATTTGTTTCTATTGTAAATCTTAATCACCATATGACAAGCCTATTCTTATAAGACGATCAGCTAAATACCACCACACTTGTAATTATATGCGTAAATTCGGCCTATCAGAAATCTAAGCTCTATGCGTCTCCTTATTGTAATAGTATTATACCTGTGTACTAATGTATTAATGTCACAGAAAGCTTTTCCGCTAAGCTCTGTTAAGTTATCCACTCAGGAAGCTCTGCAGATACATGTAAAAAACGAATTAGGTGAGAAGTCTTTTCTGTCAACTCATATGCCTAAAGGAAAAATATACTTAGTCAGTGTATGGGCGACTTGGTGTAGCAGCTGTCGTGCAGAACTCAAGGCCATACAGAAGGTGCATTGTGACTGGTCAGAAGAAAGCGATTTTGAATTTATTGCGGTTTCGATAGATATACCGACTGATCATCATAAAGTATTTTCTTTAGCAAATAAAATGGATTGGAATTTTAAAATAATTCATGAAGAATATGGATACCTATTGCGTGAGTTAGATATATTCAAATTACCACGCATGTTTCTGGTGGATCAAAAAGGTAACATCGTATATGAGCCCAGAGGTTTTCATGCAAGTGAGTTACAGAATTTAGGAGAAAAGATTAAGTCCTTATAAGTGCTGCTACTAGTTTAGGGAATGTGAGTATGTTTCATAAGCTGCTAAGCTTTTATTGATATTGTATAGTTGTACGACCTTCTATTAATTGCCCCTTCGTAAACTGTCCACAACAATTAAAATATGTGGTTAACGGCTCTTAATTACCTCAAGTTAATTTATTTTCTAACGGGCCTTTTGGTACTATTCTGGAATAGAAAAAAGCATCAATCTATATTTAGAAAACTAAAGTTCTAATATCAGCTAAAGTAAATTTCTCCCTTCGGAGGGAGATTACAGAGGGAGGAATACTGAATACTTGCAGTGTTTTATTTTCTAACTAAGATAGGTACCTGATAGCTGATAGTCACAATAAAATAAAAATG
>CALLAG010000267.1 GCA_938002705.1 uncultured Saprospiraceae bacterium
CCATCCTAAGAATGGTGTTTCTCTGTTGTATGGTGCCTTATACTTTTCTGCCAGCAGCTGCCCACCTTTCATGACGAGCATAGCTCTGGTTTTCTTTTCCCATTGCCCGTCTCTGTCAAATGCTTCTGCCAGAGCTAATTCTAATTTGCCAAGTTGCTCTTCAGTGAGGTCTGGTTTTACTTCTTTGATGCCATATGGCCATGGTAAGGTGTCTGTTGGTTTTAAGATAGATCGTGCTGGGGGCTTGTATTTGCTTATGTGATTATCATCGCCTATTAACAGCTTACAGCCTAATCCAGGGCGATATACAGATGTCGATTTTGATAATCCTAATACTGCTGAACTAACGGACTGCGATGACTCATCGACTTGTATAGAAGCGAGGTTCTGAGGAAATGCATTAAGGTCTTCATTCTCTACTGTCTCTATAGTCCTGCCTGACACGAATATAGACGAGCAAGCTCTCTTAGCTGCATAACCATTAATGATCGGTAACTTAGGGTAGACGTAGAATAGGGATATCAATATAACTGCAATGAGCAATAATATGAGTATTCTAAAAATCCATTTTTTCATAAAGCGGGGTTTAGTCAGAACTTTGTACTATTGATAAGGATAGCATTATCCCCCAGACTTCTTGATGTCTTTGGCGCCTTTGCCTTTGAGGAACTCTATGATACGGTCTCTATTGTCACCTTGGATGATGATCTCACCATCTTTTTGAGATCCTCCTACACCTAAGAATGATTTGAGCTCTCGTTCTATCTCTTTCATCATTGCATTAGTCATGTCCAAGCCTCTGATGATAGAGTTAGGCTTACCTCGTCGCTTTTCTATGTGTACGCGTATTGTAGACTTCTCTACGAAGTGATTACTTTTCATTTTCTTTTCTTGCGGTTCTTCTGGAGCATTATCCGGATTGCCCAATTTTTTAAAATCATCCCAATTGAGGGAAGTTCCTTTCTTATTTGACATGCAATTATTATTTTACAATAGTAAGATTATAGAATCCAAGGTATATAAATCTTTTGAACCTTAAGCGATTGATCATTGGATATTACCTCCTCTATGTATTCTTTCATAAGAGCATTATTTCACAATAAAAATCTTTTCTGTCATATAGCCTTCCGTATTTCTTATGTGTATAAGATAGATTCCTGTTTCATAATCATCAGTAGATATGTTTAAATGATTCTGAAATGTTGTTTTATAGCTTAGCTGACCTACTACGTCAAAGATGTAACATTCTGATTCTATATTAAGATCACTATTTATACTAATAATTTCGCGAATGTATCTGATGTCCGTATGGTCAGATATGATTTCATTATTACTGTCTATAAGATCACATTCTGGATCTAATTCAATGATTGTGACACAATCTATTTGATTTATGATGTTAACGTTTAATTCATTTATGATCTCTGCAGTATCAAAAGGACCTATCGTGACTGGAAGGTCAGAAAGATTATAAGACCCATAAGAATTTCCATTGCCACTTAACTCAAACTGCATCGTGTCTTGATCAAGAGGATATGAGAAGTTGATAATATAAAAGTAACTATCGTCTACGCATTCAGTTTGTATTGCTTCGAGATTCTGGAATGTACAGAGGCCCATATCTTCAAGATTAAGTGTGATGTTACTGCAGCAATCTGGATTGTCATTGTCACATACTTCTATTGTAACTGTTCCTTCGGTATCAAACTGATCTATGATTATATCATAAGGTACATCCATGTAGTCGTTGAAACTATAGAATGTACCGTCTACGAATAAGTCAAAACCGACATCTGCTGTTCCTGTATGGGTGAAATCAAAAGTGACCTGTAAGAAACTATCGGTTGTGATATTGTAACTTAGAATAACCAGATTTTCTATTGCACATTCTTCTGACTGTTCACAACAATCTGGGGCATCTATACTTATAGCTGTATTGCATGCATCATCTTCGTTATCTATTATGACAAGTTCGTTGATCTCGTCACAGCTATCGAATGGTCCAATCCTGTAGAGATTCTCTCCGTAATCAAATGAACCGAATACTGTTCCATTACCCCGAGCAGTAAATCCACTAATTCCTGGATTGGATACAACGAAGCTAAAGTCAACAAAGTATATACTATCTGTAGAACATGGTAGCGTCTCTGCAGTTAATTCTGTTATAGCACAGTTGTCATTCTCGATACAACAATCAGGTGTATCCACAAGAATGGCTGAGCTACAAGAGCTAAAATTAGAATCGATTATGATTAGTTCTTCTATATCACCACAGTTTTCAAACGGACCAATTCTATATGTACTTTGTCCATAATCAAATGTTCCATATTCATTACCATCACCTCTTGCTATAAATCCATCTATGCCTGGGTTTTCTATTAAGAATGAGAAGTCTACGAAGTAGAATCCATTAGAATTGCATGGTAACGTTTCAGACGTTAATTCTGTAATCTCACAAGTGGTTCCGATACAACAATCCGCATCAGCGACTGCGATTGTCGCATTACAGTTATTAATATTGTCATTTATAGTTAGTTCGGCGATACCCCCACAATTAAATGGTCCCAAACTATAAGAGTCTTGACCATAATCAAAACTCCCTAATGTAATACCGTTACTCGTGGCTGTAAATCCATTGCAATTTGGTGAGTTGTAATCAAATTCAAAATCTATAGTATAGATACTGTCTGCAGAACAGGGGTTAGTCTCTACAAGCAAATTTGTTATGGTACAGCTGTCACTAACAAAACATTCCTCAGAGGGAAGTACCGTTATAGTAACACAACAATCGCCTACGCAATCAGCATCATCACATGGCTCGTCACATGGACCATATATGTTCTCGATGCATATTTGATAGTCAGTTTTCACATCTACTATTGGTAAGTTGATTAATGGAGTTCCTTGTCCTCCATTAGATATCTGAGAAAACGTCATATCAGATAGTCCGTCTATTTGTGGAAAAGCACTCCATTCATAGCATAGATCTAACTCTGGATTATAGCTGCCAGGATCATTGTACTGCCCATTGTCAGTAGGAGAGCTTCCATCATGTAAGACATTGAATCTTACTGACTGACCAGCACAATAATTGCCGTCTAACGTAGAAGAGCATTCGGTCTCCACAATAACACTTTCCATATTATCCAGTATGTACGCTTCTTGTCCTGAGATGGCAATGTCATAATTACACTCTGCTCCATTACATCCATCTACGAAGAGGTAATAAGTATTACCTACTATCATATCTGATAATGAGAAGTCTTTGCACTCTAAAGTATTAGGACACGAACCATCACCGGCTATACAATCTCCATTGCATGAGTCATAGATTCCTGCTTGTATGCCTATGGAACCTCCTGAGGGAATGCAATCACTTGGACATACTTCTATTTGTAAGAGAGGTGATCCAGCTACAAATGCGAACCACGACATGTTATTAGGAACACCCTGACCATTACAGAGTGCCTGCGGTTGTGGAGGGCCTTGTATCCCTCCTTGATAGGGCGGATTACAAGAAGCGAAGCCCTGAAGAAGATCATTGACATTACAAGTGAAACATCCATCAGCAATTGCATCTTCACATACTGGACAAAAAACTCCATTGGCACCGCTGCAGTTAGCGCATTCTGGATCTATCTCAAATTCATGTATAAGAGTTTCACCACATCCATCTTCTAACGTATATGTAACTATTATAGATCCTCCATTTGGGGAAATTGGGCATGGGGTATGGGATGATGTGAAAGTAGCTCCACACGAACTAATCCAGTGTACACCTTCTAATAAAGGGAAAGGCCAGGTCTGGGCATTGGGATCTGTAATGTCTTCTGACCACACACACCCTGGGAAAGAATAATCTGACTGACATTCATTTTCGTTTAGTATAAGACCTATGTCGCTTGGTAAGTTGTCATCTGGATTAAGCCATTGTAATTGATTACTTGGATTTGGATCTATCTCATATGTAAAGGTGATAGGACTTTTGGCATTGACATTACCGCATTCGTCTTCTATTGTATATTCGAATAAGACAACTCCCTCGGTCTCACAGATAACCCCAGAGAAATCGGGTAGACCTTGTATGTCAATGATTCCATCGCAAGCATCTGTTACCTCTAAAGGCGGGGCAGATTGTTCTATTTCTGAAAGACAATTTACAGAAATTGTCAAATCGTTAACATTAGTAAAAGGTGGCTGACTATCTTCTATAAGATATGTCGCTGATGTTGACACAGAAGGACTACCACAATCATCGCTGACTGTCCATGTAATTGTGACTTCAGACTCACAGCTGGAAGTCATAACCCAGTTAGCTGATGAGTAGTCGTCATTTATCATTATTGTACCTCCACAATCTGTCGTAGCAGCAGTCAATATTTGTGATGATTGTGATATGTACCAATCTTGAAAATCTATATTCTGGTCAGGATCTGAGCCAGTACATTCTGCATTATCATTGACTGCTATATACCCTAAGGTTATGTCTGCATAGCTTAATTGTGTCAAGGTGAAAAGTATAAGGAGGATAAGACTATTTTTCATAAATCTCTTTTTAAGTTGTTGTTCTAATGCGTAAGTCACTTGATTCTATCGCATTAAAATACAAATTACATTAAAGTTTGCCTCTGTAATCACTAAGTATTTATCTACTGCAGTATAAGTCATTCTTCTGCTAACTATGACTATGAGAGATTAATCTTAGCCCTTATATCCGATGATTATCTATAAGCTTACACGTGATATGAGCAAAGTAATAGGTATTACTCTTGTCATTTCTATAGATTTTATGTGGGTTAAATACTATTGGAATTATCCCCCGATTATTCCCGTCAGTCCACATATTGCTTAAAGTATAGCGATTTTCTCAAATATTAATTTATTTCCATATATCATCAAAATATTGATTAGTAACTCACTACACATTACCCTAAAAGATAATATGAGATCATATGAGTTATAGTCGTAATGTGAGTGGCTTTTTGGAATAGATGTTGGTCTTAGTACGACGAAGTAAAAGGGTTTGGTATATCAAATACCCAAATTTTCTTTTAACGAGCACAAACGATACAATTAATATTTTAAGAATGATGATTAAAACATTTCTTACACGAATTACACGAAGCCACTTCCTCACATTGACATTACTCATGTTGGGAGCTATTGGCTTGAATGCACAGATATCTTATAATTGCGGATGTGATCCGACATTGCAAGATGATGTTGTAGAATTTAGGATTACTATCAGTGGTGACGATGTCTCCGCTGGAGAAGAGTGGACGCTTAATAGTACATCTAACCTATTCTTGTCACTTAATCCACTGGTACCCGTTCCTAATGGTTATGTAGCGCCAGTGAGTCCTACTGATCCTGATGCCTATGAGGTATTAGGCTTCGCTTATAACAATGTGATGCCATTTGTAACTGTAACGGGACCTAACGGAATTCCTACAGATGTCAATATGATAACATGTATGAAGCCAGAAGCTGAGATTACAGTAGCTGGTGGCAATGATGTATGTGCAGGAGCAAATGTAGACTTGTCAGTGGCAGTGACTAAAGGCAATATTATTCCTGCTTCTATTAAGAATGGTAGTGTTGTCTACACAGCAGGGGGAAGCTCAAGTCTTACTCCATCAGGTAACAATGCTACTGTCACTTATAATAGAGCTGGAAGCTTTCTTGTAAGAGTAGAAGGAGAGACTAATGCTGATTGTCCATTTGTAGCCGAGACAGTAATAGTTGTCACAGATGCATCAGAAGGGATGATGATCAATGGTCCTGATTACTTGTGTACAGCTAATGTAACAGATATAACATATACGGTTACTAATCCTAATAACCTGATGGTAGAGTGGAGTGGTGGAGCAGGTGTGACATTTGACCCATCAGCAGCTAATCCTATGACGGGAAGTGGATCTTCAGTAGCGGCAACTTTTCCAGCTACCGTAGGTACTTACAACTTAGTAGTATCTAATGCTGATCCCGACGGATGTAATATTAATAATGTAGAACAAGAAGTAGTTATAGTCGAGACGATCGATACAGTATCTATCGTAGGTAGTACATACTTATGCTTAGAGGAAGTAGCTAATTACACTATCGCTAATGCAAGTTCTTACTCTAATCTTCAGTGGACAGTAAGTCCTACAACTGGAGCGACAATACAGCCGATGAGTGGTATGTCTGATATCGTAAGATTAAGCATTACTCAAGCTGGCATGTATGACCTTACAGTTACTGGAACAAGTGCTGATGGTTGTCCTATAGAGAGTACAATGTCTATAACAGGAGCTGATGATATATCAAGTTCTATAGCATGTAATAATACTGTCAATGTATCATTAAATAATAACTGCACACTTGAGTTAGATGCAGATGTTATCCTCGAAGGCGAAAATCTAAATAATGATGCCTATACGCTTGAGATTTTTGATGAGACAGCAGGAGAAGTACTTACAGATAATATGATTACTCAAGACCAGTTAGGTCATACATTTAGAGTAACAGTAAGTCAGAGATGTGGTGGTAATTCATGTTGGGGTAATCTTGTAGTAGAAGATAAGTCTATTACACCATTATCTCCTTTCTGTTCTGATAGCCCAGCTTTTACAACATGCTATAATTTTGAAGATACAACTAACCCACCAGGATTTCCTAACTTCCCATCAGACGTTACTGTTACTTACAGACCGACGACTATGGATTGGTTACTTGAGGGTTTTGATAACTGTAGTGATGCGATATTAGAAGTGTCTGACGAGAATACATCAGCAGGTGTATGTGCAGATCCTCAGACGATAGAGAGAACGTGGACAGTTACAGATATTAATAATGGAGCTACTTCGACATGCCAGACAGATGTTATGGTAAGTCTTGTTAATAAGACGTCTATAGTATGGCCTCCTAATTTTGATACAGTATTAGATGCTGAGAGTGGAGATGTATCTATACCAGATACTGATAATACTTTTGGGTCATTAGATCCATGCAACACTGTAGGAAATGAAGCAGCTATAGATAACCCGTCATTATTATGCGGTAATCAGTGGATAGCAGACGCTAACGGTAATCCGACACCAGAATGTACAGGGACGCCTACGGGCTTATTATGTACTAACTTACAATTGATAGGTTATAAGGATGATGTCATTCCTATATGTGGAGATTCTAAGAAGATTCTAAGAAGATGGACAGTATGGGATGCATGTGCTAATGAGGATGTCATGTATACTCAGATTATAACAATTATGGATGCACGTAAGCCTATCTGTTCTGCACCTCCTGAGACACAAGCTTTTACTGATGTACATGAGTGTGGAGCTACAGTATTTGTAGATCCGCCATTAGTCGCTGGAGAATGTGGAGAGACTTCATATACAATTAGGTACAAGTTAAGAGACGAGAGAGGATTTATTCCTGCAGAGTTTATTAGTGATGGTGTTGTCTTTGACACTCAAGCTGATAAGTATAAGATCGAAGACTTACCATTCAGTTCTGATACAGTCTGGATTAACTACATCGTGAGAGATGAGTGTGGTAATGTATCAGATGAATGCTTTAACGAAATAGAATTAATAGATAACGAACAGCCTATACCGGCATGTGATCTTAATAACTCGATTACATTAAATGATGCAGGAGAAGCATTTGCTACTCCAGGAACTTTTGATGATAACAGTTGGGATAACTGTGGTATTTTCTCTACAGTTATCCAGAAGATGGACAGCAGATGTGATTGTGAGTTGTCGAGATATGACTTCTTAGATTACTTAGGTACGACAGGTGGTAAGTATTATTATTTATCAAAAGAAAAAGTACATGCTAATAGAGCATTTGCACTTGCAGCATCTATAGAAGGTTATACTGC
>CALLAG010000268.1 GCA_938002705.1 uncultured Saprospiraceae bacterium
CGCTACTAAGCCATATATCAGTGGTTCTAACTATGTCCTGAAGATGAGTAACTACTCTAAGGGGCCGTGGCAGAAAACTTGGGATGGACTCTTCTGGAGATTCATGGATATCCATCGTGATTTCTTTCTGAAGAATCCTCGCTTAGGCATGCTGGTTAGAACTTTTGATAAGATGTCTGATGATAAGCGTATGGCGCATTATGATAATGCACAGAAGTTTTTGGATAGGTTGTAGTTGTTGGTAGTATTCATTGCATTAAAAAATTATCGTGCTATTTTGCCTTGATTAATGAATCTATATAAATGGGGCCTCTCTTTACGTGACTAACGGCAATTACTTTTAGTGAAGTTTCAGTGTAGGTAAAGTAGATGTAATAAGTCTTTACTTTTTTGTATCTGATTTTTGTGTTTTCTGTTAGGCCGCCTATCTCAGGATATTGTGCTAATTGAATTAAGGCAATTTGGATTAGTGAGTATAGCTTTTCAGAGTACGTTACAGTTCCATTTCTATCAACCCAATAATCAAGAATATCTTTTAATAATTCTAAAGATCTATCTGACCAGATTATTTCTCTAGCCATTGTTGTACTCTGTTATTAACTTCTTGATTAGTTACAGTTTGTCCACCCTCTATTTGTTTTAGTCCGATTTCGATATCTCTTTTGTGCTCATTCGGGATTTTGAGAATTTCTTTTTTGATATCGTCAAGCTCAATTAAGCCTAAGATTTCTTCTAATAGATAATCATCAACTGACTCAAGTTTCTTATATACCTTATTTCTAAGTTCTATCGTGGTCATCATAATTTTTTATAGACAAGTTAATATAATTAAATAATAGTTGTATCGATAATTATTAAATCAGATGATACTAAGGAATTTAACATAGATCAAGGATTAATTAGTATTTCAGGTCTATCCCCAATTCAAAGTTTATTTAAATAAAGAAGGGAATGTAATCGAAATCACATTCCCTTTGTTATCTATTCAATTATTAATTGATAATTAAATCATTATCCCATGGCCTTAGCGACGATATCTTTCTGCTGCTGATCGTGTATTTTCTTAAATCCTGTAGCTGGACTTGCCGTTGCTTTACGAGATATAAGATTGATATCTACATGTCTCCAGTATCTCATAAGATAATCCCATGAGCCCATGTTCGCTGATTCTTCTTGTACCCAGAATTTTTCTGCTTTCCCATATTTTTTCATGATGGCATTAATCTGATCCTCTGGTAATGGATAGAGTTGCTCTACTCTGACTATAGCGACATCTTTTCTATTGCCTTCTTCCTGAGCGGCTAGTAGATCGTAGTATAATTTTCCAGAACAGAATAAGAGACGCTTGACATCTTTAGCTTTGACCATCGTGTCATCTAATACTTCTTGGAATTTTGTTCCCGTAGCAAATTCATCTTTATGGGATATCGCTTTAGGATGTCTAAGCATAGACTTAGGTGACATGACGATAAGTGGCTTTCTAGAGTTTATCTCAAGTTGTCTTCTCAGGACATGGAATAGATTAGCTGGTGTCGTCATATTAACAACTGTGAAGTTCCACTCGGCAGTCATCTGTAAGAATCTCTCAAGACGTGCACTTGAGTGCTCTGGTCCTTGGCCTTCATATCCATGAGGGAGAAGCATGACAAGGCCACTCATACGCTGCCACTTACTATCAGCGGCACTGATGAACTGATCTACCATAGACTGTGCTCCATTATAGAAATCTCCGAACTGTGCCTCCCATATAACCAGTGCATCCGGACTGGCAAGAGAGTAGCCATATTCGAATCCAAGAACTGCAAACTCTGAGAGTAAACTATTATATATCATGAATTTGCCTTGCTTATCTGCAAGACCATCTAATCGATTATGCTGCTTAAATGTCTCAGCATCGTTGAATATGGCATGTCTATGTGAGAACGTACCACGCTTCACATCTTGACCACTCATTCTGACATTCTTATTCTCTAATAGTATAGAGCTGTAAGCCATTAACTCGGCCATCGCCCAGTCGAGGTTATCGTCCTTAAGTAACTTGGCGGTATTCTTAAGTAGTCTATTGACTTTTGATAGTGGCGTCATACCTTCAGGTACAACACTGATGTGCTTGAGTATTTTATTGATTTTAGTTTTGGCTATTCCTGTCTCAGGAGAGATAAGATCTTTAGGATTATTACTTCTCGTTAGTGATTGCCATGCTTTTTCTGGAGCTTGGTAGGAGTAGGGTAGCGGCTTCTCTTTAGCTAAGTCTAATCTCTCTTGTAGCAGATTCCAGTAATCTTGTTCCAGATCTTCAGCTATCTTTTTCTCTAATTCTCCACTTTTTAATAATTCTTTGACATAGATTTCTCTGGCGTTATCGTGCTTTTGTATAAACTCATACATCTCAGGTTGAGTGAACTTAGGATCATCGCCTTCATTATGCCCATGCTTCCTGTAGCATACCATATCTATGAATACATCATTGTTGAATTTCTGTCTGTATTCGGTAGCTAACTCACATGCAAATACGACTGCATCTGGATCATCACCGTTGACATGGAATACTGGTGCTTGTACAATACCAGCTGCTGCAGTACAGTATGTCGATGATCTCGCATCATCAAAATCTGTAGTGAATCCTATCTGATTATTTATAACAAAATGAATCGTCCCTCCTGTATAGTAACCTTCTAGCTGACTCATCTGCACAGTCTCGAATAAGACACCTTGTCCCGCTATGGCTGCATCACCATGTATGAGGATAGGTAATATCTTATCATAGTCGCTTTTATATAGTATGTCTGCCTTAGCTCTTGAGAATCCTTCTACTACGGGATCTACTGCTTCTAAGTGAGATGGGTTAGGCGCCAGTTTGAGATGGATTTTCTTCTTGTCTATCGTCTCTACTTGTGAGGAGTAGCCCATGTGATACTTGACATCACCATCACCGAAGCTCTGATCTGGTACTGAAGTACCTTCGAACTCGTTGAAGATATGCTCGTATGTCTTGCCCATAATATTAGCGAGGACATTAAGACGTCCTCTGTGTGCCATACCGATGATGACTTCTTCTACTTGATCTGCTGCACCTTTATTGATGATTGCGTCTAGAGCTGCTATTGTAGATTCTCCACCTTCGAGTGAGAATCTCTTCTGACCTACATACTTTGTGTGTAAGAACTTCTCGAACATTACAGCGCCATTCAGCTTTTCTAAGATTCTCTTTTTCTTTTTTATATCATGACCGTAGTTAGGATCCAGATCTCGTTCTTCTATTTTCTTACGTAACCATGTACGCTTTTCTCTATTCTCTATATATCCATACTCATAGCCTATATTACCGCTGTATATCGTCTGGCATTTGGCTATAATATCTTTGAGTTTAGCTTCTCCCATATTCAGCTCATGACCAGCGACAAATGTCACGTCCATATCTGCTTCAGTAAGATTATAATCAGCTATATCGAGATATGGTTTTCTATCACGTCTTGTTCTTATAGGATTAGTCGTAGATAGAAGGTGTCCTCTATTTCTGAATCCATAGATGATAGACATCACGCTGAATTCTTTCTGCATCTGTGTCGGTGAGGCAATCTTAGGAGCATGCCCATTAGTCGAAGCCCCATTTTCTAATTCTGAGACATTTCCGAACTCAAAACCTTGAAAAAATACTTTCCATCCTTCTTCTACAGAATTAGCATCGAGTGCATATTTCTCATACATTTTGTCAATAAATGTCGGATGAGCGTTGAATACGTACGAATAATCTTTCATTCTTAAAATTTATAGCTGTTTGTTTGTCAGGTACTTATTTCTAAATATTGTTAGATAAAAGTAATGAAAACGATTTATATTAATTTAATTGTAAATGTATAATTAATTGATAAAGAACATATTAATAGTATTTTATACTATATTCTTTGATTAATCAATTGGCTTATATTCTATCCAAAAATCATACTTGATTTAGCAATATGAACATTGAATCAGAATAAAAGATGAAAATATTAAATAATAAAGACTTCAAAATCTAAAAAACAGTACTTTTGCAATCCAAAATTACTTTAACACATATATGGCACAGCACGAATCATCAAAGAAGAGAATTAGACAAGACGCTAAGAAAAGAGTCCAAAACAGATATTATAAGAAATCAGCACGTACAGCAATAGCTAAATTACGTGAGATGGAAGATAAAGCTGAGGCTCAAAAATTTCTTCCTAAGGTTGTAAGCATGATAGATAAGTTAGCTAAGAAAAACAACTGGCACAATAACAAAGCTGCCAATGTTAAAAGCAAGCTTACTAAACTTGTTAATAATTTAGGATAGTACCTTACCATTCTTTTCACTTGCCGGATATTCTTCCGGCAATATATAATCCTTAGATTTCTTGTCGATAGAGCAGAAGTGACTAATACTATATAGTCATAACTACATTCTTATGCATTCTACTCTCATTTAGATTCTCCCATCCATTGGCATTCTCAGATCACAATAATACTTTATGAGAGGAAGTAACCGTAATGGTATGCATAACCTTTATACACTAAGTGAAACTTGCTGAACGTACTGAGAAAGCAACAATCTTATCTAATCACCGAATAATATAATTCCTCCCTCAGGAGAGAGCAAAGAGGTATGAGAATTCAAAATGACTTGAGAATGGATGCTCGTTCTTACAGTCATTCTGTAATGTCAAGACGCCCATTATCCTTGTAGCACTAATTTGACCAATAGCAACGGCCCAGCGGCCTCATAGATCAATCTGTGTTTTATTATGCAGCATTTCAATCTTAGGTTGAATCAGCTGTATATATCTTCTCGTTAGTTCTGACTGGCTGGATCTTCTTCTGGTAATTCGTAATCTTTAGATTTCTTACCGAATAGGCGGAAATATCGTCTTGGGTTGAGGCGTAGATCCTGTAACAGGAGATCCATCTCTCGCGTAGTCTCATTAAGGTTAGTATATAGTGACTCGTCATTAAGTAGCTTACCTAATGTGCCATCACCACTTTCCATTTTTTGTACTATTGTCTTAAGCTCTTGCATGGTAAGTGTAGCTTCGGCCATCGTTTTCTCTACACCTTCAAGACTTGCTTGGGCTTGATCTATCGTGCCATTAGTCTTAGTTACAGTCTCTGATAACTTCACTTTGCTTAAGTCTGATGTTACTGTCGTTACATTATTAAGTATACTATTTAATTTAGTCTGAGACTGTACGAGTGATTCTGTGATTACGGCCATATTAGCCATAGTTACTTCCATATCTTTAGCAGATCTGGTCATAAGCTGATTCATTCTGGATGTTATCGCGGATAGATTCTGCATAGATTTTGACATCTCATTTATACTTACATCTATGGCTGCATTAGAATTAGGGTCGCCTATTCTGCTGAGTGTACTATCTATCATAGTGCCTACATTCTCTATCTGAGGACCAAAGTCTCCTGGGCCTAACATAGAACCTATAAGTCCTGTAGTCTGAGAAGGTAGGGTGCTTCCTTCTTGTGCACAATTAGATCCGTCACACATCTTATCGAATACAAGCTCTATCATCTTACCTCCGAGTGGGCTTGATGATCTAAGGTCAGCAATTGTAGTCTTTGGTAAGCGTATATCTTTATTGACGGTGAAGCCTAATTTTATCTTTCTCACATTATCTGGCTGAGGATCGATGCTGATCACAGAACCTACGACTACACCGTTGATCTGAACTTTGGTTGCAGTATTGACATCTTGGACATTATCATATATACCATAGAAAGTCTGGTCACCACTTAATAGATTCTGCCCTGATAAAAACTTAAATCCCCATATAGCAAGCGCCAATGTGACAATAGCCAATACGGCCAGTTTGATTTCTTTTTTCATATCGATGTAAAACTATGAGAATTGTAGGTTATATACCTTATAAAAGACTAAATTATAAAGCTATTTGCTGTATTTCAGTCCATACTCACTTTGAGAATTTGATCCATTCTTGTGACGTATGTGCCTTTGTAACCTTTATTAAGGCAGATGGTTCTATCACTCATAGCAGAAACTAAGTCCGGATAGGGGCCTATTATGTAATAGTATTGATTATCCGTACCCAGTTGTATCTTATGTGATGCCTGTATTTCTTCGGGTACATTGATGGCAAATTGCCGTGTAGGACTTGTAGCTATTACAAGGTGATATTCACTATTTTCTTGTCGTTGTTCTTCTTCTTCTTCTTCTTCTTCATGTTGCACATCATTACTACTTTCGGGTCTGATACTTACGTGTGATGATTGCTGAGCTGTAGATTGGTGTATAGTATTAGCTGAGACATTAGTTACTGTATGGGTTACTTGCTGAGCTATATTACTGTTCTCTACTCTGGGGTACTCATTAAGATATTGGCATATGCCATTGGCTATTCTATCAGCTATGATGTTTTGGCCATGGTCGCTATTGAGTGTTTTGTAGTCATGATCATTAGTAAGGTATCCTGATTCTAATAGTATGCATGGCGAGGCAATATTCTTAAGTACTGCAAAATTAGCTTGCTTGATACCTCTACACTTATGAGACTTGAGGTTTGATAGGACACTTTCTATTGATTTTGCCAGTTCTATGCTTTTGCTCATGTTGTCTGACTTCGTAGCTGATTGCAAGATAAATGATGCAATCTCCCCATCTGTAGCCATGTCATATTCCATAAACGAAGCAGCATTCTCTCTCTCCTCGATCTTACGGAGTAGGTCGTCTGAGTGAGGACCTAATATGAATATCTCCGATCCACGGACTTCTGTGACATCTATAGAATTAGCATGTACTGATATGAACACATCGGGATCGTAAGAGTTAGCTATCTCCACTCGCTTACTAAGTTTGATGAATATATCTGTAGTTCTTGTGAATACGATCTGAGCATCAGGCATTCGGACTTTGATCTGAGCACCTATTTTCTTGGATAGGGCGAGAGCAATGTCTTTCTCGTTATAATGATGTGCATGACAACCTTTATCTTTGCCACCATGTCCAGGGTCTATGACGATTATAGGTGCCTGATGATGTGATTCTTGCTCTAAATATTGACCTTGTAATTGCGTTCTATTAAGTAAGAGTAGTAATGATACTACGCAGATTAACTTAATGTAGAAAAATAATGACTGATTTGCAAACAACATCTCTATCTATCTAATTCATAATGAGGCGTAAATATATTAATTAAAATCATAATGTGTATTTTTGAACCATCATTTTGAATAGACAATATTACATACTCGTCTTCACCCTTTTCTGGGCTTCTTGTCTCTATGGGCAGGGTGATCCCGTAGTACAAGATTCTATTAACAAAGATTTAACGCCAGATATATCTCAGGATGTAGGGCGTAAAATCACTCAAGGTGTAAGTCAAGGCATCAGTCAAGATACGACTCCAATAAGCACTACTAAGAAAACTGTCCAGTTTTCAGATTCAGGTCTTGACACTGAGATCTTATTCGGTGCCATAGATTCTCAGAGGTATGATCATAAGACGAGTATGATGCATCTGTACGGTAATGCATTTGTTAATTATACCGACAAGGCACTAAAGGCTGATTATATAATCCTGGATATGAATAATAATATCGCAGAAGCCCGCTATGTCAAAGAATTAGATAATCCAGAAAGACCGACTTTTATAGATGCAGGCAAGGAGTATAAATACAATGGCCTTAAGTATAATTTTGATACTGAAAAAGGGATCGTCTATGATGCTTTGTTTGACGAATCAGGATTCTTCATACATGGTACCAGAACTAAGTATGTAAGTGCAGGCAGTGATAAGTATAATATCAAGGATGACATCATCTATAATCAAGGGTCTACGATAACGACTTGTAATCATCCTAACCCTCACTTCGGATTCCAAGCTCGAAGGATGAAAGTCGTCAAGGATAAAGTTGCCGTAGTAGGTCCAGCTAACTTACGGCTCGGTGGCGTAGCGACGCCGCTATGGTTACCGTTTGGATTTTTTCCACTTGTAGAAGGTAAGAGCTCTGGGTTTATATTTCCACAGAATTATGAGTTTAACTCCGCCAACTTAGGTTTTGGGCTGAGAGGTTTTGGTTGGTATTTTCCTATTAATGATTATCTCCACTTTACACTGACAGGAGATTTATATACACGAGGATCCTATTCGCTTTATATGAACTCTAATTACAAGAAAAACTATAAGTATAATGGTAGTCTCAATCTATCATTTTCTAATCTGAAATTTGAGACGGAGAGAGAAGGGTTAGTAGTCACAGATCCGCAGCAGGGATACACTATTAGTCTCAGACATAATCAAGATAGCAAAGCACACCCATACGTTACTGTAGGAGGTAATATTACTATAGACGGAAATAATAACCAGAACAGGACGAGTAATAATGCAGCCAGTGTATTGACGAATACTTACAGGTCCAGTTTCAATTATCGTAACAGCTTGCCAGGTACGCCATTCCAGCTGTCAGTAGGTCTTAGCCATAGTCAGAATACTAGAACTAATATCGTCAACCTGACACTACCAGATGTCACACTTAATATGAATACGATATACCCATTCCAACAAAAAAATAAAGGGTCTAATAAAGAGAAATGGTATGAAAGGATCTCATTTGATTATGATGCAGCACTGAAGAGT
>CALLAG010000269.1 GCA_938002705.1 uncultured Saprospiraceae bacterium
CCATTGTTTCTTACGATGGTATTCATAGGATATCTTGTCCAGAAGAGATTCGTCAAGAAAGAGCTGAAGGATAACGAGGAAGTCTTAGTCACGATCACACCTATACTATTATTACTCTTACTCACGCCAGTAGAGAGGATGATCGTCCCTGAGCCTGAAGTTGTCACTATAGTCAATTCGGCGTATCTGGATCATGCTCCTGAGCAAGTCTTTGACGCTGTTAAGCAGATGGATAAGTTAGATGCCGATAAGCCGATAGGATTAAGATTAGGATTACCTTCACCCATAAGATGTCAGCTCTTCGCTGATACAATCGGTGCTCAGAGGCACTGTTTCTTTAAGCAAGGAAAGATTATCGCAGAAATTACAGATTATAAGAGAGGCGAAATCCTAAAAATGGACGTCATCGACTATACCTTGACAGGCAGAGAATGGTTCAAGTTTGTGGATGCAACGTATGCGATGAAGTCTAATGGCGATGGTACACTTATAACACGTACAAGCTCATACCGTTCTATCTTGCATCCTCGGAGCTACTGGCAGCCATTAGAGAGTTGGGGTATAGAACAAGAGCATACATTCGTGCTTAATAGTCTTAAGAAGAATCTTGAGAAGCAGTATTCTAAGTAGCAGATTCTAATTGGTATAAAATTTTTACCCTATGAAATCCTTGTTTTCTATTCTTAATATTATACTTCTATTTAGCATCAGTTCTTAATAAGTAAGGTCAGTAGTAGAATCTAAGCTTTAATTAAGTAGTAAAGGAATTGTTACAAGAGGTTGATAGTCTGAACATTAATACTCTAAATAGTCAGGATTAATATTATATATTAAAATAAATCTATATATTTAATATAATTATAATCAGAAAACTACAACCATGTTAGCCAACTTACTCTCACGAAGTATACTATTAGTATTATTGTCCACATTGGGTATCAGCTCTATGCATGCCCACGGTATTGCCTTAATCAAGGAATCAGGAGAATTATTAGAACTATCTGAATCCCATGTCCATGTTAAGATTGATAATCAAATATCAATTGTGACATCAACTCAAATATTCATTAATAAGACTGGAGAGGATATTAATATCAAGTATGGTTTTCCATTACAATTTAATGCTAATCCGATAGGACTTAGATGGAAACTTGATAGTGGAGAGTGGAAAGATGCCGTTGTTAATTCTGAAACACAAGACCCTAATCTTCCAGATACGAGCGGAGGCAGTGGAAGTGGTACCGCTTCCGGTTCGGATTTAGATAAATACTTAGGTGTCAATCCTCTGTTCTTTTCTCCTGGAGATACGATCACTAAGGGGATGCAGCTGACTCTTGAGATTACTTATGTAGAGTTATTAGAGTATTCTTTTGGAGAAGTATCCTTTTCTTACCCATATGACTATAGTCTTATTCAGTTCGATGCATTAGAGCGACAAAGTTTTGAGTTGGAATTCGTCTCAGAGAGGACTATCGATCAATTCAGCTTTGTGGGTATAGATGATATCGTAATCGACCGACAAGACAAAGAAATATCAGCGACCTATTCTGAGGAATATGACAGAGCTAAAGATGATATTCATATTACGTATCAACTATCCTCGGAGGAGTTGGGTCTTACATTCTTGAGTACTTTCATAGAAGGAGGTTCTGCATGTGATACTTTTGGCGAAGGCTTTGTATCTATGATAATAGAGCCAGAATCTAATGAAGATGTAGATATCATCGAGAAGAGATTTACCCTAGTGATCGATAGATCGGGAAGTATGAGTGGGAACAAAATAATACAAGCAAGATCAGCAGCAGAATTTATCGTGAATAATCTAAATCCAGGTGATTATTTCAATATTATAAGCTTCAGTTCTAATGTAACCAGTGCTTTTGATGAGCATAAGCTAGTGAGTAGACCCACTAGAAGCGCTGCACTTGAATTTATAGATAATATCAGTGCTGCAGGCTCGACTAATATATCGGGGTCATTAAGTCAGGCTATTTCAGAATTTGATGTACAAGATGATACTAAAGCTAATATTATCATCTTCTTTACTGACGGTGTAGCTACCTCTGGATTGACTAATACAAGTGAGATAATAAATGCTGTAGATCAGCAAGTCAATACTGCAGAGACAGGAATATTTTTATTCACATTTGGAGTAGGTAATGATGTCGATAAGCAGCTACTTACATTACTGGCTGCAGAGAATAGAGGGCTGGCCAGTTTCTTAGAGAACGAAGATTTAGAAGAAGAAATAACGAGATTTTTTCTTCAGATAAATAATCCAGTACTCATAGATATTATCATGACCATGACTCCAGACCTAATAACGGAGTTATATCCATCGAAGACAGCTCTACCTAATCTATATAAAGGCGAACAGTTAATCGTTTCTGGTAGATATGAGCAAGCTGATACTATTATGGTTAAGCTTAATGGTAAGGCATATAATCTTGATGTAGAATATGAGTTTCCTATCATATTAGCAGATACTGTAGATGTAGAGAAGTCATTTCTTCCAAAAATATGGGCTAAGCAAAAGTTAGATGACCTAACCATTGATTTTTATTTAGCGAATGATGATATGGAAGCTCAGCGAATACAAGATGAAATAGATACGCTCAGTCTATGTTATCAGGTTGTCAGTTTAGAATTTAATAGCTTTTCTGATGGAGCCGTCTTAGAGATAGACGAACTCTCATATGAGGTAAGGGTCACTAATGACAATCAAGTGTCAGTAGAATGGTCTACTTCTATGGAGTTAAATAATGATTACTTTATCGTACAAAGAAGTACAGATGCAAAAGAATGGACAGACTTAGCACGTATAGATGGAGCGGGGTCAACTCAAGAAGTGCAACATTATTCATACATAGATAAGGCACCACTCAAGGGAGTCTCATACTACAGATATGTGCAAGTAGATTATACTGGAGAAATATATCCTTCTGAAATTAGAGTAGTCAATATAGCAGGTGAAGCAGAGATACTTCTCTTCCCTAATCCAGTGCCGCAAGGCCAATTATTACAGATAGTGTCTGGGACAACAGAAACTCTAAATGTAATTATATCTGATATAAATGGCCGCCAAGTATTAGTCGATATTTTGGCCGGTGGTAACGGGATTGTCGAATTAGAGCAACTACCTAAAGGCACTTATATCTGTCAGATAAAAGGAGATACAATAACGAAAAACTACAAAATAATAGTAGAATAGTTAGATAGCGTCTCTGTCATACATTGCTATAAGGTATTACCTTATCTCATCTAACTTCTGTAGAAGATCATCAAGTATACTGCTATCAGTAGCTGATAGGGGCAACTGATTTGCGTTAAGCAAATTAGGATTCTCAAGAGGATTAGCCTCAAGATTATAGAGTGCTTCTGTGCCATCTTCGAATAAGATGTACTTATGAGTCGCATTCCTAATCGTAATATCTGAGCCTCCAGAGTCACTGCCTATTTCTGTGTAGACGACATCTCTTTCGGGTGATACAACATTAGTTAATAGTGGCTTGAGACTTTTGCTGTCATTGATGTCAGAATTGTCTATCCCAGCTATATCAGCAATAGTGGAGAATAAGTCTGTTGTATTAATTAATGCATCTTCTGTATCACCTTGTCGTGAGACTCCTGCGCCGGAGATGATCATTGGTACATTAACACCACCTTGGTATACTGATCCTTTGGCACGTCTATTATTGTATTCTTGCACCACTTGTCCTGGGCTTCCATTATCACCTATGAATATGATGACGGTATTCTCTCTTTCTTCTACTGACATAGATGCTAAGAGTCGTCCTATCTCAGTATCCATAGATTCTATCATCGCCAGATAGTAGGGAAGAGGTTCAGCATCTATACTTGCTTGATCAACAGGGAGATTATCTCTGTCATGTAATTCTAATGGCGGAAGATGGAATGGAGTATGAGGCGCATTATATGCTAACCATAAGAACCATGGGCTGTCTTGGTCCTCTATCCAGTCAATGGCCAGATTAGTAAACTTAGTTGTGACGTATTCTGTAGAAGTAGAAGATGCCTGATTCTCAACCAAGTTCCACTGTGTATATGATTGTACAGCACCGCTGAGTAATCCCGCATAATAGCCTACGCCCATATTCGTCGGGTGAGTAGGATCTTGTGATAAGTGCCACTTACCTATGACTGCGTGACTATAGTCAGAGTTATTATTATCCAGATACTTTTGTAACGATAATTCGGAAGTAGGTAATTCATCACCGACTTGTGTTACTGAAGTTCGGAATCCATACTTACCTGTGAGTATACTGGAGCGAGTGGGTGTACAAGTAGGGTACGACCATAGATTATTAAATAATAATCCATTATCTATCATGCTTTCTATCTGTGGCATATTAGGCTTCTCAGTTCCTATATCATAACCAGGTGTCGCATCTAAGCCCATATCATCAGCGATGATGAGTAGTATGTTAGGTTGAGCTGATGTTACAGCTGGAGTATCGATTTTTAACTCATCAGAACATGATGTGCATATGGTTAGTGTAATGATAATGCAGATGAGGGTTAGTACATTGTTTGTCATGGTTTCTTATGTATCGTGATTAGACTATAGGGATATCCTTAGGTTTAAATGTTGTATTGTTTTTATGAATAGGACTTTGATCAGTGATGTCCTTTTTTTCATTGAGCATATTCATTTTCTTCCATAATTTCAAAAATATCAGCTACAGCTATATCGTAAGCTTCTAATGTTTTTGTCTTTTTTATCTTTTTTACAATCTTATTCGGCTCATCAAATGTTGTAGAGAAATATTCCCAATATGAAAGCATCTTCCTGATGACCGCTTTATCACCAGTCAGTTTTTCTATGTAAGAATTAAGCAATGCTTCGTGGAATCGACTGAATCTATGGACTCTATCTTCTGGGTAATCATCACTATCACTCTTAATCATAGATGGTAGAAATGGATCTGATATCAGCCCTCGCCCTATCATCCAATGATCTACAGAAGGAAACCGTTCTGCCATATCTCTATAGCCTTGTACAGAGGTAATGTCACCATTGTAATAGATCTTATGGTCAGAGTGATCTAAGCACCTCTGGAAGCTATCTAAGTCAACACCACCGACATACAGTTGCTGTCCTATACGTGCATGGATGCCGATGTTACGCAGAGGATATTTATTGAGCACTGGAAAGGCGTCTAATATCTCTTCTGCATTATGGTAGCCCATTCTCATTTTCATAGAGATAGTGATATCTGTCTCATCATGGACTCTACCGAGTATACGATCTATCTTATCAGGGTCAGCAATCAGTCCAGAGCCCATTCCTTTGTTAGTGACCATAGGGTAGGGGCAGCCCAGATTCCAGTTAAGTTCTGTGTATCCTAATGACTGTACATATTTGATAACAAAGATAAACTCATCAGCACTGCAGGTCATGACTTGAGGAATGACTTCAAGTGTTGTATTGTTATTGAGCTGTAAGTCTTTCTGGTAGCCAGGCTTTATGACAAACTTACCATTGAGTCTGATGTAGGGAGCATAATAAGTGTCTATACCACCGAAGTGCTTATGCAAGGCATTCCGAAATCGAAAATCTGTAAAACCTTGTAGTGGTGATGATATAAGAGTGCAGCCCATTAGTCTCGCAAGGTACTTAATTCATACAATAGATGTAGAAACATGTCTATCGTTTGCGAAAGAAAATGAATAATAATCGGTCGCAAAATGATTGGTGTAACTAAGATTATTTAGTCATTAGAAATTTATTCTTCCTCCCTCTTTAATCTAACTCATGAGGGAGAATTACACATTAAGTTGATGTCTCAAGCTCTTTAACCATCAACAATTAACCATTAAAAATCAACCATCAACCATTAAAAATAGATTACCCTTCCAATACGGTCTCTATCTTAATGTCTCCAGTTATTGTCTTATGCACAGGACACTTATCCGCGATCTCTTTAAGTCTTTGTCTCTGAGTATCATCTAATTCTCCATCTACGAGAAGGTGTCTTGTTATCAGAGTGTCCTCTGCTTGCCTGCTCATCTCCAGATGTAAGGTAACTTGCTCCAGCGGCCATTTTTTTCTATCAGCATACATACGCAGTGTCATGACAGTACAGGTGCCTAATGAGCTTAATAATAACTCATATGGCCCAGGTCCTATATTCTGGCCACCTACAGATATCGGTTCGTCAGCGATCATCTGGTGATCCCCTGTATCGATAGTTGTATAATACTTATCCCTTCCGATCTGCACTGATACCATGTTTTCTCGGTGGAATTTTGAATTTGTTTTTTCGACTTCTGATACACTCACATATCTCTTGCTCCAAGCCGCAATAATTTCTCCTACATACATTGAGTCTTCTTTGTTAGATAAGAGATGATCTGCACCATCTAATGATACAAAGCTCTTAGGGTGCATTGCTGCTATGTATAGTTCTGAGGCATTCTCTACTCCTACAATAGTATCTTGTGGTGAGTGCATAATGAGTAGTGCCTTTCTGAGAGACTTGACGACTTGCTTAGAATTCTTACTATTGATATCATCGAGAAACTGTTTTTTGATTGAGAAAGGCCTGCCACCGATATTGACCAGGGTAGCTTCGTCGTCATTGATATCATTAATCTTACTACCGAATAGGTGGCCTACATGATCAGGTGATGAAGGAGCTCCTATAGTCGCGACCGCTTCCACAGAATCTATCTGGCTCGCAGCAAATAATACGGCGGCACCTCCCAGAGAATGTCCTATTAGAATCTTTGGTGCTTCATAATTTTCTGACAAGAAATGACTTGCAGCTACAAGGTCATTGATATTAGAAGTGAAATTAGTATCAGCAAAATCACCATCACTATCGCCCAGTCCTGTAAAGTCAAATCGCATCACGGCAATACCTTCTTTATTAAGAGCCTTAGCGATATTCTTAATGGCAGTAAGATTTTTATTACATGTAAAACAATGTGCAAATAGGGCATAGGCTTTAGCATTGCCTTCGGGCATTTCTAATTTTGCTGAGAGTGTAAT
>CALLAG010000270.1 GCA_938002705.1 uncultured Saprospiraceae bacterium
TTCTTTTTCTTTATTTTTCTCTTTTGTACAACGAGTTATGGGCAATCTATTTCTGGAGTTGTGGAGGATGAAGATGGTGAGCCATTATCATATTGTACAGTTTTTTTGTTACAAGAGGGAAGCTTAATATCGGGGATGGAGTCTGATATCAACGGTGTTTTCAAATTTGAAAATGTTGCTAATGGAAATTATAATTTGAGTGTTCAATATGTTGGTTATTATGATTTTGAGCAAGAGATTGAATTTGATGGCGAGGATATAGTAGTGTCAATATTGTTATTGCGTAAACCACCTATTGATATATGTGAATTCGGTCCGACAGTTGAAATACATCCTTTGAAGAACCATATCCTAAGCCAAAGATCCAACTCCATAATTGTAGATCAATACTCCAAAGATATTGCAGGCACTTTCGGAGATCCCTCAAGAGTCCTTTTAAGACACACAGGTATTTCTACCCAAAATGATCAAGCCAACGGCATCGTCTATCGAGGTCTACCTTCTGATAATATCAACTGGACAATTAGTGGTGCTGAAATAGTTAATCCTAATCACCTGAGTAATGCAGGTACGCTGAATGATCAGTCAAGTGCCAGTGCAGGTGGGGTATTGGCTTTCCCTATGGAGACGATAAATAGCTTTCAGTTTTCTGGTCAACCCTACAGTGCTCAGTTGCCCAATGCTTTAGCAGGCGTTGCTGATCTAAATTTCAACAGTAATTTTCGTAACCGAAATTCCTTTTTTAAATTAGGTCTGTTAGGTTTAGAAGCAGGGTATGTTAGTGATAAAAAAGTTAAGGTCAATGCTCATGCAAGATATAGTACAGTGGGGTTATTGTCAGACCTTGGAGTAGATTTCGATGGCGAATCTATCAAGTTTCAAGATGTTTTTCTTAATGTTGGAATCACAAGAGACTTGCAATTTGTCGGTCTATTGGCGAATAGTACGAATGATAAAGTACCAATAGAGAATCCTGATATGAATGCCACCGAAAAAGACCTATCACAGATTAACTATAAGTCTGATATCATGATTCATGGTCTTAGGTTTACTAAGAGTAAGCATAGGCATAGCTTGTTTTTTTCTACTAAGAAAGACAGTCGTGATGTCTTATTTGAGTCAGAATTGAGTTCTACCAGAGCTGATGATATGAAGTTAAGTTATCACGGCGATTTCAGATTTTCAGATTGGAAGGCAGGGATTAATGCGACGTACTATGATGGTTTGAGAGATTTTTCTTTGAGTAAGTTTAATGATAGTTATTTGACTTTTCAGCCATATCTAACCTACAACAAGATGAAGTACTTTGATACTAAGACGTTCAATATTGTATCTTCATTAAGTATGTTTTACGATACCTATAATCGTGAGCTGACGATAGAACCTTACTTACAATTACAATATTCTTCTGATCCACTTATCATAGAGTTTAATGCTTCTAAGAAATCTCAGATGCTGGCATCATCTATATACGGACAAGTAGCTAATGAGAACTATAATCAATCTTTACAAAGAAGTAAGACTGTCGCTTCCTCATTAAGTCTTAAGTACAAAAAAGACAAATACAGATTGATGTCGAGAGCTTTCTATCAGTACATATATGACCTACCAGCACAGAGTGACCTTTTTACTGGGTTGCTATACAGCCCTGTTATGAATGGTATAAGCTTCCTTTCATTCGGTGAGTTAGACAGGATATCAACAGGACAGACATATGGTATAGAGCTGATGGCAGATTTTGATTTGGGTTATGATTTTTATCTTAATGCCAATGCGACATTTTTTGAGGCAACTTATGATGAATTTAATGCGACTAATAACTTTGGACAGATTTTTAATCTGACTATGACTAAGGAATTTGGCGATCACTTTTTGGTTAATATAGCAGCCCATTATCGGGGAGGTGCTTTTGAGAATCTACCACAATTCGATGCCATCTATCAATCGCAACTATCTGATTATTATAGAATAGATGTTAGAGTAGCTTACAGTTGGAGTGATAAAAATGAGTTGTCCTTAGACATACAGAATGTGACCAATAGACTAAATGATGCTTACTTTAGTAGAGAGCTTACAGGACATATGTTTAGTGGTCCATCGTTTTCGTATACACTTGAAAAGCAACTCGGCATCATACCTATCCTTTCATATAAGCGAATTATAAATTAAGTATTATATTGAGAGACTAATTAACTCTCAATATGAAACGTAGAAAATTTGCTAAGAATAGCACACTTGCTATAGGTGCTCTTATGATGCTTAAGTGCAAGACAGAGGCCACTATTAAAGAAGCCCAAGATACTACTGATGCAGCTGTTGCATTAAAATCCCCTACAGATTTTGGATTACAACTCTGGTCAGTACGTGACGCTATGGCTGAGGATCCCTTAGCTACATTAAAAGCACTATCAGAAATAGGATATACGGATATAGAATCTGCAGGTTATAAAGAAGGCTACTATTATGATATTGAGCCTAAGAAATTTAAAACCCTTCTCGAAGCACTGGGTCTAAAGATGAGAAGCTCACATACTAATACCGGTGCTGATAATCCCAATCAGAAAGGAACGATGGTCAATGACTGGGAGCGAGTACTGAACGATACAAAGGAAGCGGGTGCCAAATCTATAGTCCTCGGATACATCCATGACTTCGAAAGAAAAACGATGGATGACTATAAGAAGATCGCAGAACTCCTTAATAAATGTGGTGAGCAAGCCAGTGCTTACGGATTGAAGTTAGGTTATCACAATCATGATTTCGAATTTGATAAATTTGATGGAAAAGTAGCGTACGACATGCTATTAGAATCCACTGATCCTAAGCATGTATTTTTTGAGATGGATCACTATTGGGTGAAGAAAGGTGGTGCAGATTCATTAGCTTATTTTAAGAAGTATCCTGGTCGTTTTCCAGTATGGCACGTCAAAGATATGGATGCGACAGAAGAGCAGTTTTTTACAGAAGTCGGTTCTGGCGTTATTGACTATGTAGATATTTTCAAAAATGAAAAAGAAGCCGGGCTACAGTATTTCTATGTAGAGCAAGATGCTTATAAGAATATAGAGCCACTTGCAAGTGTGGAGAAGAGCCACGATTACCTGAAGGGTATGAAGTATTAAGATTAATAAATCTTTTAGTATATCATTAAATTGAAGTTGGATGAAGGACCTATTAGTGAGGTTAAAAATTATTGATTACTTGCAAGTAGAATTAGAGATTCCAAAAATAAGTTTCGTTAATAGGTTACGAGAACACGTAGATGATGGAAGTATAGGTGCTCTATCGGATCCTTTTGAAGCTTTTTCATCGAGTAATAATGACTATAAAGGAAAAGTAGATTCTCTTGGATTCAAGATTAAGAGAAGAAGAAAATTATTTGATATGAATATTGATATGGCCGTTGCAAGTGGTACTTATATTCAAAAAGATAATTTATTAATTATCAATGCCGAAATAAATGGATTTCATGTGATGATGATTCCATTTTATATTTTTTGTTTCATATTCTATTGTCTTATAATTTTCAGTTTTATTTTTTCAGATAATTTTGGTGGTGGTATTCCAGTATTTGTTTTACCATTTATTTTGATTCACGCTTGTATGATGTTGGGTATTCCATACTTGATGATGAGAAGAGGGACTAAACAATTAAAACGTGAATTAGAAAGAGAGTTTTTCTTTATAACAAAATGATTGCTTTAGTTTTTTCAAAACCTTTATAATGCAAGACATCAATTTCCCAGTACAATTTTTATTTAAAATAACAACATTCTCTAATGACTTTACAGCTACTGATGCTAGTGGTCGAGTAATCGCCTACGTCAAGCAGAAGATGTTCAAGCTCAAAGAAGACATCAGTATA
>CALLAG010000271.1 GCA_938002705.1 uncultured Saprospiraceae bacterium
CCTTAAGTCACAGTTTTTTCTTCTCTATAGACTACATGAGACATATCATTATATAAGCTCTTATAGCCCTGCACTACAACCTCTTACCCATATTATTATTGTCACTATCAGTTATTAGGTACCTATGTCTTTTAGAAAATAAATAATACAATTTGACTTATAGAAGGTCGGATAAGATCGCTCATATAACTTTTTATGACTATCGGCTATTGGGTACTAAGCATAATTATTGATCATAAACAATTGCAAATACTTAACATCTCGATATTAGTAATATTTTAGGGTATCTCTATCTACTACATTCTTGGCTGACCAGAAAATTGAAATTTTATTAAGCGAATATAATGAACATATACTGCGTTGTTCATCAGTCATTTAGCGAAGGCTATAATCCCTCTTCTCGCCTTGTCTATGTCCATTCTATTCTACTTTCAACTCAAGAGGCAGTAAATAGAAGTACCCTTTATTTAACAAGTACAGAATAAAGTATAAAATATTGTAGTGTTGACTCTGAGTCTTTTTAATCGTGAATGTTATTGAAGCAGAGCCATGTCAAATCATGGTGGGTGGCGGGAGCGGCACAGAGTTGAGCCTTTGATTTGACTTGATTTTCAGCCTACTGGCAGACAGGTTTGTCTCTAAGCATCGGACAGGTAACTTGGATGGTGTGGTAACAATAATTAGGTACAATAACACATCTTTTAACACAATACTATATTTCTTATATCACATCTATATACCACATAATTCCGCTGACACTCAGCCCTAAGAACATTATTAATTCAAACCCAATTTTAATACAATAATATTTGGATATCTAATCTAAAGTACTAATTTTGGTCAACCAATTATTGGTTAACCAATTTTTGTTAGTGATAGCAGAGTTCTATCCATCATTAATGAGAGATAGATTTTGTTAGAACCAATCATTGCATCGAATCTTTTTTTTTAATTTATAAATAAATGGTAAAAATAACTAGCATGAAAAACGTATTACCTAAAACCAATAAGTACATCTACCTGATGATGTCCTTGTGTCTATCACTCACCGTAATTATTAGCTCTTGTGGAGATGGTGATGATCCTATTGTAGATCCTATGGATCCGGATCCCTCTATGGTTGTCGCAGACTTCTCAGCTCAGGTTGATGCTGATAACTCACTGACATATACTTTCACTAACAGCTCCGTAGTTAACGGTATCACAGATAGAACTTTTAGCTCTGCTTGGGATTTTGGTGGCGACGGAATGTCTACTGATGAGAGCCCTACATATACTTTTTCTGGCGAGGGCACATATACTGTGACATTGACAGTAACTGCTGCTGATGGTGAGACTGATACAGCAACTGAGACAATAGAAGTCACAGCACCTAAGAACAGATATGCAGTGATCACTGATTCTTTTGGTAATGACAACCTTAATGCAGATGGACGTACTGATACTGGAGAGCTTAGATTTCTTACAGACTCTATCCAGAATGGTAGACTCACATTTATGTACAGAGTAGCTGAAGGTCCTGATATGGATATCCAAGATGGATTTATCAATGTATCTGGCTCTTCTACGACTGGTGACTTTGCACTTATGGAAGTAAGATTTAAGGATAATGCTCCTCATGAGTGGAGAGAAGGTGCTTCTGACGATGTCATCGCAGCGTCTAACTTCCCAGAAGGAATGCCTAATGTATGGGTACCTATAGAGATAACATGGTCTGCTGATGGAGTTAATGCTCCTACATTTAGCTTATCTATAGATGGGCAGACAATAGTCGAAGATGCAGTAAGTACGACTAATGGTGGTGCCGGAGATGTAGACGGACATCTAGCAGCCGTCAAGGATGGTGCTCATAACTTCCAGTGGAAGTATTCTGATAATGGAAAAATAAGTGATAGTATGTTCCACGTAGATGATATCGTGATCTATTCTTCTGACTCAGGTACAGAGACTATCGTTTTTGAGGATAACTTCCAAGCAAGAACAGCAGGTGACGACTTGGACCCAGGAGCAGATCCTGACAATCCTCTGACTCCTTACCATCCTAATACGACAGATGCTGTTGTTGGTGAAGACCAATAAGCTATACGTAATTTGAACAAAAATAAATACAAAGGGGGGAACTGTCAGTTTAAGGCATTCCCCCTTTTATCATAGAACTATATCAAGGCTCCATGGTATCTTCTTCACTTAGGTGCAAGAGACCTTAGCTATCTCAGCATATATCATATCTCGGTATAGGATTATAACTCCAGAAGTATTTGACTTGATATGCGAATAACAAATCCCATATACGAGGTCATAATATCATTATCTATTATATTGAGAATACGATGATATTTGGATCAGTTATTAATCGGATAGCTACCTATTATAGTATTTTAGATATATCAATATTAGACGGTTATAGTAACAGTTGCCACAAGAATTCTACCTGACTCTACAGTGGCTCTCCTCATAACCAGACACCAATTAGAATCTTTATTTCAAAAAATTATTATCAATGAATTATTTATTAAAAATATTGACCGTACCTACCAGAGGCATCATGGGGCTATTCGTCCTATGCATCTGCTGCTGGTCTATGGACGGTAATGCACAGGACATAATTAAGGGCAAGGTAATGGATGAGGGTGGCGAAGCTCTCATCGGCGTCACAGTCATAGTACAGGGTACGACTAATGGTACCGTTACTGATGTCGATGGCAATTACAGCATAGAAGCTGCCCCTAATTCTGTACTCGAGATTTCCTATATAGGGTACAAACCTCAGTCTATTCCTCTTAATGGCCGTACAGCTATTAATGTTACTATGGGTATAGATTCTAAAGTACTAGACGAGGTAGTAGTCATCGGTTACGGAACTGTCAAGAAGAGTGACGTGACTGGTAGTGTATCTTCAGTCAAGGCAGAGGAGATACAAGCTTTTCCTGTATTAAATGCGGGCCAGGCACTACAAGGTCGTGCCGCAGGAGTAGCCGTACAGACACAGAATGGAGGTGAGCCCGGTGCTGATATCTCCATCAGAGTACGTGGTAACTCATCACTGAATGCGAGCAGTGACCCACTTGTAGTGGTAGATGGATTTGTCGGTGCTTCTTTTCCACAGCAGAATGACATCGAGTCTATAGAGATATTAAAAGATGCATCAGCTACAGCGATCTACGGATCTAGAGGATCAGGAGGTGTTATCTTAGTCACTACTAAGAAAGGTGTCGCTGGCAAAGCCGTCGTAGAGTTTAATTCTACATATTCTTCTCAGCAGACGACTAATAGATTAGACCTGCTTGACGCAAATGGATTCGCCCAATACCAGAATATGATACGTAGTAATGCTGGTGATCCACCATATGCACAAGGAGATGTCAACACTGACTGGCAAGACGAAATATATAGAAATGGATTTACACAAAACCATCAGCTATCAGTCTCTGGCGGTAGTGATAATGTTAACTACTATGTATCTGGTACTTACTTTGATCAAGAAGGAATCGTTGTTAATTCTGACTTTGATAAAATTCAGTTCTTAGCTAATGTAGATGTGCAAGCCAGTGATAGATTAAGACTTGGTATGAATAGCATAGCCAGTCGTAGCGAGCAGAATGGTGTCTCCACTCAGTCTACAGGTAGTGATGCCATAGGTTCTGTTAATGGTGGCGGTGACGATGTAGTCGCTTTAGCTTTCAGGTTTGCGCCAGATGTAGGAAGATTTAACGAAGAAGGAAATTTCTCTCAGAATACTGTCGGTGATGATATAGAAAATCCATGGGCCGTGGCTACACAGATAAGAAACGAAACCAAGACTGATAACTCGAGAACGAATGTATATGCAGACTACAGAATCTTAGAAGGTCTGAGTTTCAAGACAACTCTGGGATATAGAACTCAGAACAGTACAGAGGGTTATTTTAAGCCACAGACATTTGTACTTTCTGCTGGTGGAGCATTTTTAGAATCCGTAAAAAGAACAAATTTTCTAAATGAAAATTACTTGACCTACACAAGAGCGATCGGGCAGAGTAACCTTACAGCAATAGCTGGTCATTCTTATCAGAAGAATACTACGGAAGGATTTGAGGCAGGTGCCAGAGGACTACTAACTGATGTGTTCTCATGGTATAACTTAGAAGCTGGAGAGATAGACCAACGTACGGTAGATTCTCGCTGGTCAGAGTCAGAGATAGAGTCAGTTTTTGGACGTGTTAATCTTGACTTATCAGACAAGTATCTGATTACCGCGACTGTACGTAGAGATGGAGCATCTAACTTTGCTGCTAATAATAAGTACGCCATTTTTCCCTCAGTTGCACTAGGATGGAAGGTGTCCAGAGAAAATTTCTTAGTAGACAATCAGACAATATCTAACCTAAAATTAAGAGCCAGCTATGGTCTTACAGGTAATCAAGCTATCGGCCCTTATCAGTCACTCTCTATCTATCGTGTCCAAGCACCTACAGAAGTAGGCGGAGCATTTGGAGTAGATCTGGCCAGAGAAGCTAACCCTGACTTAAAATGGGAAACGTCATATCAGACTAATGTAGGATTCGATCTCGGCCTATTCCAGGATAGAATATTTATAAGCGCAGATTATTATAACATCGATACTGAAGACCTATTAGCTGTAGATAGAGCATCTAATTTTTACTTAGGGACTTCTGACTTAGATGTCTTAAGGAATATCGGTGCTATCAATAATAATGGAATTGAGCTATCTATCACCTCTACTAATATTAATAAAGGGGACTTCAGATGGACTTCTAATTTTAACTATGCCAGAAATAGAAATAAGGTCGTAGAGCTATCTTCAGGAACAGAACTGCTGGGTAGTGGAGCACCGGGATATTTTGCTGGTGGCAATACTTACATACTACGAGAAGGTGAGTCTATAGGTTCTTTCTGGGGATTAGACTACCAAGGTGTATATCAAGGTGGTGCTATACCTGACGGAACGGCTCTAGCTGGATCTTCTCTCGATGCAGATGGTAACCCTATACCAGGAGAACCATTATTCGCTGATCTCGCTGATGACGAGGGTAATTTTGATGGTACAATAACAGACGGTGATAGAAAAATCATAGGTGACCCTAATCCTGATTTCACATTTGGTTTTACTAATAATTTCACTTACAAGAACTTTGATCTCAACATTTTCTTCCAGGGAGCCGTAGGTGGTGACATCTACAATCTGACAGCTGTACAGTTATATAATGGCGATAGTAATGGCTTGACGGATGTATTGAATTCTTGGACACCGACTAATACGGATACAGATATACCACGAGCTGCCATCCGAGGTAGAGAAAGGTCGTCTCGATTTGTAGAAGATGGAAGTTACGTGAGACTTAAGAATATAGCCATAGGCTATAGCCTACCTACAGGAGTATTAAGAAATGCAGGTATCAGTGGCGCAAGACTGACTGTAAGTGCTCAGAATTTATTAACCTTTACTAACTATTCTGGATTAGACCCTGAGGTGAGTTACTTTGGTAGTGGTGGTGAGAGCAGTGGTGAGGGCAATGTCATCCAAGGTCATGATTTTGGTAATTATCCCAACCTCAGATCCATTACCTTTGGTCTTAATCTTAAATTTTAAAATCAGTAAAAAGATTATAAAAATGAAAAATTATAAATATTTATTAACATTATTAGTATTTGGCTTAGCCATCGTTGGATGTTCAGATTTAGAAGAAGATGCAAGAAGTCAACTAGAACCTGATGAGCGATTAGTAGATCTACAGACTGTAGAGACGACCGTCGCAGGAGCATATGCTAACACAGCAGCTAGAGCTTTCTTATCTAGAGCATTAGGCCTTACGCTTATGCTGCGTTCAGATATGGTAGCTATAGGTAATCCAACCACAGCACCAGAAAGAATAGAGAACGACCAGTTTACTGTTTCATCTACTAATCCACTTATTCTTAATCCTTCTAACCCCGAGCGAAGTTTCTGGCCTAGAATGTACCAGATGATAAGAGGCGCTAATGAGACTCTCAGAGAACTGGACCAATTAGATGAGCAGGATGCTGGTGTAAAAGAAGAAATAGCAGGTCGTGCACGTTTCCTTAGAGCTTTTGCATATTACCATCTAGTCAGACTTTTTGGTGACGTGCCATATTTAGATGAGACGACATCTACCATCGACGCATCAGTAGCACCGAGAGAATCCGTTGATATCGTATATGAAAATATCATCGCAGATCTAGAATATGCTAAGGAATGGTTACCAGATACAAGAACTAATAGAGCACTCCCCGGCAAAGCAGCCGCAGGCGCCTATCTTGCCAGCGTATATCTTACCAGACAGAATTATCAAGCAGCCTATACTGAAGCAACTGATGTTATCAATAATGCAGGGAGATACAACATAGCATTAGATCCTGATTATAGAAATATCTTCCATTCTGAGCTGTCTGATTTCTCATTAGAACCGATTTTTATCATTGACTTCGTAGGCACTAATATTAATGATGAGTCGCGAGATTATTTAGCTGCTTTTACAGGCTTCTATGGACAGCAAACGTATTACGCCTCAGGAGGATGGTCTGTTATGGTACCTTCCCTTGCAGTATTTAATACATGGGACGATGGAGACTACAGAAAAGACGTCAACTTTGATGATGAGGCAGTTATAGATAATATGGGCACTGTGATACCTTTTACTCAGTTCTCTAGTGTAGATGGTCGTAATGCTAATCGTCCGCATATAGCTAAGTACACAGCGATGGCCGGCGACACTCCACAAGCTAATACCAGCGGCAGAGATTCTAATTCTAATTATCAGCTGATGCGTTATGCAGAAGTGCTTCTAATAGCTGCGGAGGCAGCTGTAGAACTCGGTAATACATCAGAAGCTGACGGATACATTAACATGATCAGAGAGAGAGCAAGAAATGGCAACGGAACGGGTGCACCCAGTGCAGTACCTGCTGATATCTCAGGCGCAACTATAGATGATGTATTAGAAGAAAGAAGATTAGAATTAGCCTTTGAGCATAAGAGATGGTATGACATAGTCAGAAGAAGATTAGGTAATGAAGTATTCGGACCTAATGGTCTAGAAGGAGCTAAAAACTTCGACCCTAACAGAGACTATCTACTACCGATACCTCCATTAGAAATAACGAATAATCCTAACTTAGAACAGAATCCTGGTTACTAATTAGAGTATTACATAACAATACGAAAGAGCCCTCCATACATAGATGTAGGGCTCTTTTTTTTGATCCACCAGATATTCCTTTTGTACAGATTTCCATACTCCTTGAGCCCATTCGTCTATTACCATATTTTAATAGTCGATTTGTCGGTGAAGGTTAAAGGCAGCAACTAATTAATTCCTATATTAGCATAATTGGTTAACCAATTTTTATGTTGATCAATTCCAAAATTAGCGAGTGACACTTTTGTTCTCATTTATATTATATAATTACTTGGGATTCAGTTCGTTATTATCATTCTTAGTTTTGGTATTTTCTTAGACTCTTATTAAAGATATCAATTATGAAGATTTCATTAAGTAATCAGTTCTTCAGCTTACCACATCTCAAATTTTCTGGTACCCCGTCTTACTTTATAGGTATATTCATACTATTAGTAAGCTCATTATTTACTACTCCAGCATCAGCACAGACATTAGACCCAGACCTTCCACCTGGTGGAAATTTTGATCTATCATACTGGAAGCTTACTCGACCAAATCAACAAGAGAGAGATGCTGATCAGTTATCAACTGGCTATTCCGTAGATGGCGAGTTCTATACAGACCCGACTACAGGAGCTATGGTCTTCTGGTGTCCTAATGATGGAGCGACAGGTGGCAGCACATATCCACGTAACGAGCTCAGAGAGATGATGCGTAGATTAGACACAAGCATACCTACTCAAGGAATCAATAAAAACAACTGGGTATTCTCATCATCATCAATGGAAAACCAAGAAGCTGCCGGAGGAGTAGATGGTATCATGACAGCTACTTGCGCAGTAGATCATGTATCTCTTACCTCTGATGAGGCACGCAAGGTCGGCCGTACCATAGTAGGACAGATACATGCTTCTGATGATGAGCCATGCAGGATTTATTATCGTAAGCTACCAGGCAATACTAAGGGCTCTATCTACTTTGCTCATGAACCTACCACCGGTCCAGAACAGTGGTATGACATGATAGGCAGTAGAAGTGATGGTGCTCCTGATCCAGCAGACGGCGTTGCATTAGGTGAGAAATTCAGCTATGAGATTAAGGCTATAGGCAACCTACTTACTGTAACCATAATGAGAGAAGGTAAGCCTGATGTCGTACAAGAGGTAGATATGACTAATAGTGGATTCGCTGACGACTGGATGTACTTCAAGGCGGGCAACTATAATCAGAATAACGCTGGAGACGCTGACGAATATGCACAAGTATCCTTCTACGCATTAGACGTTACACACTTTACGCCTACCCCACCGACATCATATCTGGCACCATCTGACATTCCGAGGTTCCAGCCATTTATAGCAGAATGCAAGCTACAAGCACCGACCAGCTCTACCATAGCAAGTAACGATAGACTTAATGATAGCTACACACATCCTACTTACTTCTATGTCGTAGATGGTGATAAGGTATTGTTCAATCAGTCTGGCGATAGCAGAAGAACAGAACTCCGATATGAGGCTAACTGGGACCTGACACAAGCTAATAGATCCCTGCATGGTAGAATCGATATTGTAGAGCAGACCTGTGATCAAGTGACTGTCATGCAGATACATGATGATGCCAATGCAGGCCCTGGACCTAACAAACCATTACTAAGAATCTATAAGCATAATGCTAAGTCTCCTACTAACCACTTGTGGGCAGCAGTCAAAACAGATGCTGGAGGAGTTGCTACTACTCATATAGATCTTGGCGAAGACCCAGGAGGATATTTTAATTGTGACATACGATTAGTAGATGGTAATATGATCATAGACTATCAAGGTGAAGAAAAAGTAAATATGGATGTCTCCTTCTGGACTTACCCCAGTTACTGGAAGGCTGGTGTCTACCTACAGGATGATGGTGAGGCGACAGCACATTTTGACGAACTCTTCGAAGAAGATGGTACCCAACAGAACCGGTTTCCATCGGTAAGTATCACATCACCCACAAATAATACAAATTTTGAACCAGGAGAAGACATTGCTATAACTGCAGAAGCATCTGATTCAGATGGTACAGTAACAATGGTTGAGTTTTTTGAAGGAAGTACTAAGTTAGGAGAAGTTACCGCAGCACCATATACATATACGTGGACAGGCGCCGCAGAAGGTGACTATACCCTTACCGCTAAGGCGACAGATAATCAAGGCGGATCCAGAACCTCCCTCAGTACTAAAATCACTGTCAGTAAGCAAGTAGATGTAACTGGTATAGATCTTATCAATGCCAGTGATCTTGCCGTAGGTGGTACGGCACAGTTAGATGCGATCGTTCTTCCTACTGATGCTACTAATCAGAATTTCACTTTCGTATCTGATGATCCGAGTATCGCTACAGTAAGCTCAGATGGATTAGTGACAGGCATTTCTGAAGGGACTGTAATGCTTACAGTCACAACAGAAGAAGGAGGACTCACAGATACAGCTCTTATTAATGTCCTTGCTCCTTCATCTAAATTTAACTGGGCACTATTCCAGCCAATAGTCGGTACTGGCACCGCCGATGGCAGTAATGTAGTAGCTAATCTTGTAGATGACAATACCAATACACGATGGTCTGTTAATGGTTTTCCTCAGTCAGCGACAGTAGACTTACATGGCAATATCACGATCACACAGACAGAAGTCACCTGTTATGAAAATAGAGCCTACCAGTACACTATCGAAGGGGCACTTGACGAAAATGGACCATATACGATGATAGCAGATAGATCTAATAATAATTCTGCTGGTACACCTGCCACGCCTATCATTAATGTAGTGGATAGCATTGTAGCACGATTTGTAAGAATAACAGTTACTGGTGCTGATGTCTATACTGGTCCTTGGGTGAGCCTTACAGAGCTTAGAGTATTCGGCGAGGGTGAGCGAGATCCATTATTAGATGTAACAGATGAGCTACAAGACATAGTTCGCTTAAGTCCTAATCCTGCGACTTCTATTGTCACAATAGAAGGTGCTGAGAATTATGACACTATATCCGTATATGATCAATCAGGTAGACGAATCATACAGAGGAATAATAACAACTTAAGTACATTAGATGTAAGCGAACTACAATCAGGTATTTATCTCGTAAAGTTCGAAGGCAATAATAAGCCCTATGTATGTAAGTTGATAAAACAATAGGCACCTCCTCCACCAGAGGATTAGTCCATTTAGGGTGTAAATGGGAAAATAGATAGGTATGTATTTATGCTTAGAAAAATATATACCTATCCTCCTCTCACCCTACAGTCTATATAATTGCTGATTAATTCTGATACTATCAGTGAAATACTATAACAGCGTTCACAATTACTTTAGTGATGAATAATGATTTTTGAAATATGAAAATCGTAATCGTCAGAAACTTTGAGAAAGTACATACCGCTACTCAGCTCTGATACATTTACAGATGACCATTGTGATGCATCATCTATTTGATGAGTCAATAAAACATTCCCACTTAAACTAAGAATTTCTATTGTGTGAGCATTCGTGTTAGAATTATTCAGATACAACAAGTTATCAGCAGGAATCGGATATATTACTAAGTCATTTCTCTGAGCTCCTGAGCTAAGAGAAGTAGTACCGTCTTCATAAGCACTGGGACCTACATCATCTTGAGTGAGTGGACTATAGCGAATAGACTCCAGACTATAATGATCAGCTCCAGGATTACTTAATATTGGCCTTTCTTGTCCTTCTATATCTTCACTGATCAAGGTGTTATCTAGTCTGTTCTCATAGAGAGGTGTCATCGCAGTAGTCCTCCATACATTGATAGAATTATCATATTCAAGGAATGGATTCTCATTAAGAACCTCATTCGCCTCAAATGAAGTAACTGAAGCACCACTTAGCATCTCAGCATTACCTATTGGATACATAAGATTACTCATCCAAGTAATATTATCTCCCTGGTCATTATCAGTATCTACGATGTCCACAAGGCTATTTTCTGATCCACTGATCAGGTTATTGGCGATAGTGATATCTTCTAAGTCTTTATTGTAGTTATCATTATTATCAAAACCGATCTCTATGCCGTGACTATTATTGATAAGTGTGTTATAAGCAATTGTGACCCGCTCTGCTCTGAAGTGTTTAGAAAGATTAGAACTCTGACCATCGATAGCATCTCCCAGCGTAAGTGTAATCGGAGCATCCCATCGGGTACCATTCAAGCCCTCCATATAATTATTAATAATAACGTGATCAGTGCCGTATATACGGATGCCGCCAGTATATAGATCTGATCCTGCAGGAGAGGTTCCTATTGGCTTATTATTACCAAAAAAGTAATTGCCCTCTACCCTATTTCTATTGCCGTGTCTTAAGGAAAGTGTTCCGTAACTGCCTACGAATGTGTTATGTCTTATTATGTTGTCACAAGATTTTACCGATATAATTTCTGGATCACCATCACAATCTTCAAATAAATTATGCTCGACTATTGTATAACCACTACTAAGCGACATCTCACTCCAACCTATTCTAATAGACTCTTGTTCATTGACTGCTCGTGGACCATTATTTTTAAAATAATTATGATCTATGGTATCATTTTGAGACTGATAATAAACTTCCTCAGAACCCGAATTATCAAAGGAACCATCTATAGTAATATAGTGACCTGGCGTTTCTTTGTTTTGGAAAATATTGTGATCTATTCTATTGCTATGACTTGGATATTGGAATGGGAAAGTGTTATCATTCCAGACGCCACCAACGAAAACCCACTTAATAGATTCTGATGTTTCCAGTTCAAAAACATTTTTTGATATTCGGATATTATTGCTTCCTTCTAATTTGACTAATGAGTCTTCACCTTGCCCTTCAAAAACAAATCATTTTAAAGTAACAAAAGCTGATTTCCTAATTACGAAATTAGACTCACCTGTTAATATAACGCCACCGATCGTCTCAGCCTTGATGACGATAGGATCATCAGCTGCAGCAATAATCTCAATTGTTGCCTCAAAATCATTATAGGTTCCATTAGTAACGACAAAAACACCTCCATCTGTAGAGCTATTGATAGCATCTACCAAATCATCTGGATCTGAAAAATGCAACTGAGCTGTAACACTACAACTCAGAAAGAATAGAAAGATAGAATAAAGGATCTTGTCTATACACATATCTATAATTATATCATTAACAGAATCTACTTATAACTTACGATAAGTAAGTTAACATTATTCTATGGAAAAGAGTGATAAAGTCACACTATGAAATGACCAAAAGCCAAAACAAATAACCTAAGCCATCTCTACTATCCGCCTAACTTTTCTATGTTTATCGAATTCAAATAATCTCTCAAATATCTTGAAGCTTATTAAGGAGGTGAGTCCTAATGTTGGGTAGCGGATCGGCTGTACCCAGTGTAGGTGATAGCCTATGATGTGGTCACAGCTTGTTATAGGTCGGCACTTTCTTTACGCTATTTGTAATTTCTTGTTTTCCAGTTGTACATTGAAATTTATCTCAGCTTTAAGTGCTTTAAATACTTTTAGAATTGTATCTATTCTTGCACTGTTAGCATT
>CALLAG010000272.1 GCA_938002705.1 uncultured Saprospiraceae bacterium
AATTTATATTACGATTTATGAGTCAACTAACCCTTATGTCTGAATCTTGATTTATTGGATTATAGGATTTCTTGATTTGGTGTTGAGGTCAGATAGGATTAAAGACGGACGGGGTTATTGGTGGCGTCCTCGCCGCTGATGTGGGGTGTCTGCACTTTGAATATCAACACACCAATACCTGACAAGCGATACCACATGCCACAGATACATTGAGAGACTCAGCTCCACCTTTACGTTCTATACTTACCTTATGAGTACATCTATCAGCTAATACGGGATTGATGCCTTGGCTTTCATTGCCCATAACTATTATACCGCTCTGAGTAATATCATCTGACAGGCTTGTAATATCCTGACCACCTAATACAAGTGCAAAAGCATTCATAGATTCTATAGGAAGATTCTCAGCATCTATTGATCTCAGGTGTAGTCTATTATGACTCCCCATTGCAGCTTGCACTACCTTGGGATTATAGAAGTCTACAGAGTCAGTACTGGATATAAGATTTTCTATGCCATACCAGTCAGCTATTCTTATAATGGTACCCATATTGCCAGGATCTTGGATTTTGTCAGTATATATCATCCATTGGTTAGCCGCAGTATCTAACTGGAGATCACTCATGGAGGGTTTATCCATAACTATTAAAGTTTTGTTAGCTTTTTGCATGCATGAAATAGTTTGTAGATCTTTATCACTTGCAATAATGATTTTATCTCCTAAAGATTTAGTCGAATCTTGGTTGATATCATACCAATCCTGAGTACAGAATAAGAATTCTATTTTATATTTCTGACTCTCAATGAATTCTGCACATACTTTAGGGCCTTCAGCTATGAATTTATCATACTTTTGTCGGTACTTATGGAGGTGCAGAGACCTTACATATTTTCGTAATTTATTTGTTAGTATCATTTGAAGCATTACTTACACAATATTAGTATTACCTACAAGACTATAGTCTACTTAGCCTGTATAGCCATCCTATTGCCTGCATGTAATAGTACAAAATTCCTTCAAGATGATGAAGTACTCCTTACTAAAGCTGATATCATCATAGAAGAAGCTGCTGCTAATGAATTGTCACCAAAGGAAATAGCAACTCTAAAATTAGAAATGGTGCAGTTCTACCACCTTAAGCCTAATGGTAATACATGGTACGGTGCTCCTCGAGAATACCTCTACTATAAAAAGTATAATAGAGCAGACTCTATCGGACGAGAGAAGCTTAAAGAGAATAAAGTAGTAGAAGAACCTGCAATTCTTGATTATGAAAAAATAGAGAAGTCTGTCATAGACATGGAGAACTTCCTCAAGAATAAAAAAGGATTCTATAATGCCAAAGTAGACGGTATAGTGGATGTCAAAGGTCAAAAAGCACATGTAGATTATAAAATAAATACGGGTAAGCGCTATCAAGTTAAAAAGATAGAATACCTATCTAAGGATAGCTCTCTTACAGACATCGTAGAAGTATTATCCAAGGAGACACTGATCAAGGTTAATGATCCTATAGATGCACTAACATTCAGCTTAGAGAAGCAACGAATCGTCACGGCATTGCAGAACAAAGGCTACGCTAATTTTAATCTTAACTACATAGGAATAGAAGGTGATAGTACCACTCATGATAATGGTATCGATATACGATTCAATATATTATTGCCATCAGATAGTGTCAGTCATACAAAATTCAAAATAGGTGATATTAAAGTATTCACTGATTATCACCAATTTCAGAATGTAGATAGCATCTATAATGAAGTCCTGTATAGCAAAGAGTATTTCCGACAATCAAAAGATTTTTTAGTCAAACCTTCTGTTATCGATAATAAAATATTTCTAAAGAAATATGATACCTATAGTGCTGATGATTACTACAAAACCATCAGAAAACTATATACCCTTACCACTTATAGATTTGCTAAGTTAACTTCTAATGTATCCAGCACCTCTGATTCTATAATTGATTATAAAATTTTTCTTACACCTCAGAGGAGTCGATGGGTGTTAGATCTTAATACAGAATTATTCTATTCTAATATAAGCAGAGCTGACCGTAACCTCATCGGAATAGCCGCAGGAACCAGCCTTGAGAATAGGAATACATTCAAAGGATCTGAGACATATACATTAGGGCTGGAGTCGGGCGTAGAACTTAATGTCAATCCTGATAGTAATAGACGTATTGTCACCACCTTCACTCTGGGTGTCAATAATAACTTAGATCTCCCAAGATTAACAAATACGCTTAATGTAATCCCCCTTATGAATAAGGTGGGCATATTTACAGATAAGGCAATGAAAAAACTAAAAGAAGAGGGATCAACACAACTTAATCTTGGATATAATTACATAGATATTTTAGATTTCTATAAGATCAGTTCTTTCAACGCCACATATGGTTTTGATATAAAATTAGATCAGAAAAATAGAGTCGTATTCAATCAGATAGGACTTAATATAACATTCAATACGCCTAGAGACAGTTTTCAAATGGTACTAGATACCGTACCTCTTCTCAAACAGAGTTTTCAAAGTACATTCTTCTCAGGTTTTATATTCAGAGATATATCATACTATTACCAGTCTGATAATCCAGCAAATAAGATTAACTACGCCTTTATATCTAATCTTGAGCTATCTGGTCTTGAAATGTACTTAGCTAATCAATCATATAATGCCATAGCCAGCTCTAATAAAGTATGGAAAGTAAGAGGCAACCAAGATTTTGCCAAGTTCGTCAAATTAGATTTAGATAATCGCTGGTTTAAGAACATTAAAAAGCATTCGCAGATAGCTTGGCGACTTCGGACAGGGCTTGCTGTGCCCTTTGGTGAGCAAGGCGTAGTCTCTTGGCTTAAGCAATTCTCCGTAGGTGGTCCTAACAGTCTTAGAGCTTGGAGGCCTATGGAACTGGGGCCAGGAAGATACATCCACCCAACTACTACTAATATCCAAAACTTCTTCCAGCGAGGTGATATCCTCATAGAATTTGGGGTGGATTATCGCTTTGATTTATTTTGGTTAGTAGAAGGAGGACTCTTTTTTGATGGTGGTAATATATGGACATTAAAAGATGACAGCAGTCGTCCAGGCTCTACCTTCAGTAGCGAATTCATCAATCAGATAGCTCTGGGATACGGATATGGTCTTCGGTTTGATTTTACCTACTTCTTGATACGTTTTGACTTTGGCTTTAAGTTGAAGAATCCTTCCCCTCGTGGCCCTAATAATCGATTATGGGTTCCTCTCAAAGGGCAGAAATGGTACGGTAATCTTAATGTTGCTGTTAACTACCCATTCTGATGTAGGATGTCAATTATTGATTGGGTAATAAATTCACTTTCGTCAAAAGTCATAAAATGACTGCCACCTTCAACAATCACTAAATTAGTGTTTCCCCATTCTTTAACAATAAAATCTTTAGTCCCGATGAAGGAAAAGACCTTTGTTTCCTCTATGTCTATGACTTTAGAATCGGCGATAGCATTTAGCGACCACTTCATTAGTTTGTAATCAGTGTTCTTTAGCATATTCTTAAGGACAGGAGTACTTTCCTGCGTTCCACCATTCAAAATCTTTGCAACTATCAGATCAATAATAGGGATTCTAAAAGCCGGCATTAATTTATGCAACCCCAATTTTAACGGTACTCTAAAGGTCACTTTCAAATCCTCTTTAGTCCTAAAACTTGAAAGGAGTATGACAATGTTATTCTTCAGCATAGAAGCGATACACTGGCATATTAATCCGCCAAAGGACAAACCAACAAGAATGTCAGAACCAGTAATAGAATAATGTCGAATTAACCTTTGTGTATATACTTCTAATGTCTCACCTTCTAAAGAAGGCAACCACTTGATGTATATCTTTTCATAAGGTAAAATCCCAATTCTGGAAAATGCTTGCTCGTCAGCACCCAATCCTGATATGAATAGTATTCTTTTGATAACAGTAGTATTACTTAAACAACTCTGCCCTCCCGTATAAAGAACATATAGGACAAGCATGAGGATCATGCCTCTGAGCAGGACAGTACTCTCTACCAAAGAAGATAATCTGCAAGTGCAACTTATTCCATATCTCCTTAGGGAATAATCTCTTGAGGTCCTTCTCGGTTTTATCTACATTCTTACCTGTACTAAGCTTCCATCTGTAGGCTAACCGATGTATATGAGTATCTACTGGAAAAGCTGGCACCCCAAATGCCTGAGCCATAACTACTGACGCCGTCTTGTGCCCTACTCCCGGTAGAGATTCTAAGGCTTCGAAATCAGCAGGGACTTCTGCATTATAGCTATCTATAAGGATATGCGATAGTCCATGAATTGCCTTGGACTTACGAGGGCTTAATCCGCAAGGTCTTATTATTGCTCTGATCTCATCAGGTGTCAGCTTAATCATATCATATGGATTATCTGCTAATGCAAATAAGGCAGGGGTAATCTCATTAACTTTCTTATCAGTACACTGCGCTGACAATAATACGGCTATAAGCAATGTATATGAATCTTTATGATCTAAAGGCACAGGAACTTCTGGATATAGGTCTTCTAATATCCGCGTTATATGCTCTACTTTTTCTTGTTTACTGCTCATCAGATTATAGACTTTTGAGAAATGAGATCGTATCTACACCGTCTGCATAATCAGACAAACTAGGCTTCTGTGCATGGCCAAAGTTAAAATGTGTAAATCCAGCTATGGGTTCAGAAGAGACGACACATTGTATTTTATCCCTTTGATCATTAAGCTTCTGTGCTAATACCTCCTTACTATCATAATACTCATAATGTAAGCAGCCTATACGAGAGCCTATATCCTCATGCTCTCTTAAGATCACTATATCATTAGTTAAGAATTTCTCCAGATTCATAAGATATAATGCAGAAGAATAATCGTAATTGTTCTTATACTTGTTATGATTGATGATTTCCTTTTCGTCTGCTATAGATTCAAATATTAGATCTGTCGACACCCCTTTTTCTAAATAGATTTTAGACACATTACGACAACCTAATCCAAAATAATCAAATAGATCATATCTGAAATTCTTAAGCGTATCTACATTATCCGTTAGGCTTATGACGCCTACCCCATTCCTGTTACGTCTGATGATATGTGGTACTGCACCAAAGTACTTTTCGAATACACGACTGGAACTATCACTGCCCGTTGCGATGACAGCATCATAATCAACTAAGAGTTCTACTATCTCAAATGCATCTGCCAGTTCAGGATACATGCCTATCAGCTTATGGACAATGTATGTCGGTAGCAGCTTATCCTTATCTGATAACTTTAATATCGCTGTATGCCCACATAGAAATACCGATATAATATCATGAAAACCAACTAAAGGAATATTGCCAGCAAGGATAAGACCTACTCTCTTAGTAGAAGTTGTCTCAGTAATATTATAACGACCTATCCACTCTTCTAATTTTTCTCTATTAAGATACTGCGTCTTTATCGCATCGATAGATTGTTCTATATTTCTAATAACGAACCATGGATTTTCATACTTAGCTTTGAGGTATAGATCTTGATTAGTTGCGTGATCTATCGACTCACCTAATGCAACTAATGCATCTACTCTTTCTTGCAGGGTCATAGAGTTCGAGATTTTTGATGCGTCACATAGTGGCGCCATTTATCTAATGCTGCAACCATATCCTCTGGCAATTCTGAATCAAATTCCATGCGTTCTCCACTTGTAGGATGGATAAATCCTAAGGACTTGGCATGCAGTGCTTGTCTAGGTAGCAGTGTAAATGTATTTTCTACAAATACTTTATACTTAGAGAAGACAGTCCCTTTTCTTACGCTATCACCACCATACATAGAATCATTAAATATAGGGTGATTAAGATGTGCCATATGTACACGTATCTGGTGTGTACGACCAGTCTCAAGCTTACACTTTATAAGACTGACATAGTACATGGGCTCTACGACCTCATAGTGTGTTACTGCATGTCTCCCCTCATCTCTGTCTCTAAATACAGACATCTTAACCCTATCTCTCGGATGCCTGCCTATATACTCATCTATAGTTCCAGTATCCTCATCTGGCTGACCCCATATTATGGCATAATATGTACGATCTATCGTATGATCATGAAACTGCTTAGACAGATGGGTCATAGCGTGCTCATTCTTAGCTATCACAAGTAACCCTGAGGTATTCTTATCTATACGATGCACGAGACCTGGCCTATCAGGAGTATTACCTTCCATGACGGGTAAGTCATCTTTATTCTCCATATAATGGATAAGACCATTGACTAAGGTTCCTGACCAGTTACCTACTCCGGGATGCACGACAAGCCCCGCGGGCTTATGCACTATCATAATATCATCATCCTCATATCTTATATCCAGAGGTATATCCTCTCCAGTAATCTGAGTACGCTCACGAGGCTCCTCAGGAAGATTAATGACGATAACATCTCTTGGCCTTATCTTATAATTACTCTTGATCTCTTTATCATTAACTAATACATAGCCATTCTTGACAGCACTCTGGATTCTATTACGCGATATTTTCTCGAGCTTATCGAATAGGTATTTGTCTATTCTTATACTTGTCTGATTAGGATCGACTAAGAACCTATAGTGTTCATGGACTTCTTTATTCTCTGAACCTTCATGCTCATTATTCTCTTCGTTCATAGTTCTTTTTCTTATATGGAAATAGAAATTCCAAATTGTAATTTGATAAAATTAGTCTGTGATGTCTCGGGTCCAAAATTATCTAAAGGAAATACAAACTGATTACCTCTCTCTACTAAGTAAGTCACAGCAGTACCTCCAAAATAATTGGCCTGTGCTGTGAAGAATACTTGCCCAGTTATATGCAGCATAAATCCTACGCCTATACCATAGCCCAAGCTTGTATCTACCTCATCAAAATCTATATCGTTAGTAGAATCCACATCAAAAAAACTTGTCGTCGTCTGGGTATAAAAAAACTGAGGGCCTAAAGCTACTTCTGCAAAAGGCTCTATACGCCAGAAGTAGAGATTAGGAAAGTGTCTGAAAGTTAAGTATGCTCCCACAAAATTAGAGCTCGTTCTGACGCTGGAATCAAAGAAAGAATTACTGTCTGTACCTAATTGTGAGAAATTGAGCTGAAAACCCATATAATCCAGCTTCTCTTTTTTTAATTGTACTAAATAACCCAATTTGAATCCCCATAAATTCTGATCTAAACTACTCTTAAATGTCTGTACTGGATACAGACGATCCATAGTAAACTCTACGAATCTTAACTTATTAACGGTGTACTCTTCGTCATCCTTTATATCTGCGTCTTGAGCAGAGATATGAGATACACCCATAAGCAAACCCATGAGCAGAGTGAGGATTAATGATTTGGTATAAATTAGATTGAATAACATCTTAAGGACACTTTTATAATTACAAAGGTAAGTATATTGCAAGACTAAAATAAGGATAAGTCATCATGGACAAAAAGACCCAATTAAAATTCGCAACTATCTGTGCCAGAGAGAATCATGTTACAGATAACGGAAGCCCCCATATACTTCCTATACATGCTTCTTCTGCTTTCTCATACGAATCCATAGATGCTTCCATAGAAGTATTCTCAGGACAGCAGGAGGGCTATGTGTACTCACGATATGGAAACCCAACAGTCAGTTCTGTACAAGAAAAGCTGGCCACACTTGAGACGATAGATCTACCTGATGAGGGATTTTGTGTAATGACAAGTTCTGGCATGTCAGCTATATCTACATTAGCGTCAAGCCTCCTAAAAGCTGGAGATGCTCTACTGACCTCCACTAATCTATATGGTGGCACATCAGAAGTCTTCTCAAAGATTGTAGCTAATAACGGTGTAGAAGTAATCTATGTAGATTTTAATGATGAAGAATTGCTATCAGAAAAGATACAATCACATACTAACATCAAGCTGATATACTTCGAGACACCTACTAATCCTACATTATCTTGTCTCGACATCAGAAAGATAACAGATATAGCCAAAGCCAATAACATCCTTACGGCAATAGATAATACATTCGCCACTTGCTACTTACAGAGACCACTTACCCTGGGAGTGGATATCGTCATCTACTCTACGACGAAGTTCCTTAATGGTCATGGTAACAGTATCGCAGGAGCCATCATAGGCAGAGATCCGCATCATAGAAAAGCCATATGGACCAGTATGAAATTACTCGGCACTAATTGTAATCCCTTCGATGCATGGCTTGTACATAATGGTCTCAAAACCTTACCTCTAAGAATGGATAAGCACTGCTCTAATGCTCTGACATTAGCACAATACTTAGAAAATCATAGCAAAGTCAAAAAAGTCAACTACCCAGGCTTAGAAAGCTTTACTGATCACCATATAGCGACCAAACAAATGAGCCAATTCGGCGGTATGTTAAGTTTTGAATTAGATGGTGATCTTAATGACGCTAAGCGATTCATGGATAGTACACAGCTTGCCAGTATTACGTCTACTCTTGGTAATACAGATACACTCCTACTACATCCCGCTACCTCTTCTCATCTCAATATTCCTAAGGACATAAGATTATCTGATGGTATCACTGATGGACTTATACGTGTATCTGTTGGGATTGAAGATATAGAAGATATCATTGAAGATTTTGAATTGGGCTTAAGATAATGTTCTATGATTCAGTAGAGGCCGACAAGCTTTCTGAGGTTCTGTCATTCTAAGAACACACGTGTCAAAAGTCTCTTTCTTCTCGAGGCTTAAGAGAGAGAGAGAGAAAATCTATAGACTACTTTGACTTCTGTACTGTAAACCCGAAGGTGCTTCCCTTTCCGTATGTGCTACGGACAGTAATCTTCTGATTGTGGACTTCGATGATGTGCTTGACGATAGATAGACCTAAGCCAGACCCTTTCACATTTTGAGACCTACTCACATCTGCCCTGAAGAATCTATCGAATACACGCTTCATAGCTTCTTCTTCTATACCTATACCGTTATCAGATATTTCTACTAATATGACATCCTCCATATCATAGAAGCGTACCTTGGTCACTCCACCATCGTTTTGCTTACCATACTTTAGAGAATTATTAATAACATTGACGAATACTTGCCTGAGCTTCTCCCTATCTGCATATACCTTATACGAATTACTTGCGTTAGACTTATACATCAGTTCTATCCCACATCCCTGAGCCATCATCTCTAACTCACTGAATACCTCAGAACATAATTCCTTGATATCAAAGTCTTGATAATTCAATATGGCAGCTTCAGATTCTAACTCATTAATGGTCTCCAGATCATCTACTATAGACTGTAGTCTGTCCGAACTTCGTAAGGCATTCTTGAGATACTTCACATTAATCTGATCATCATATAAGCCTCCTTCTATAAGTGTATATAGATATCCCTGTATAGAAAACAATGGCGTCTTAAGCTCGTGACTGATATCACCTACAAATCTCTTACGATACTCTTCTAAGGACTTAAGCTGAGCCAGCTCAGCGTCTTTGGCATTAGCCCAGTCAATTACGGTCTGATTGACATTATCTAAAGTTGTCGTTTTGTCTTCAAAATCAGTAACCTTACTTAATGAATCTTTAGAACCAGAGATGACCTTATAGATGAGTTTTATTTTTCTAAAAACAAACTTCTCAAATAAGTAAATGACAATAAAATAAGTGACCAGAAAGCTCAATATCGCATACAATATATAGGACCATAATGGAAGAGCCGGCATACTTCCTAACCAAGAGAACATAACTAATGAAAGCATATGGAGACCCCATACACACATAGATGTATAAGCACTTATCTGCCTTATGGTTATATTCTTAAACACAATATACTAATAGCGCTGTCGATTAATTAAAATGGAAACAATGTCCTAAACCTTAAATTGATACCCGACGCCTTTGGTCGTTTTGATATAGTCACTGCCTATCTTTTCCCTCAGTTTTCTTATGTGTACATCTATGGTTCTATCTCCTACGATTACTTCTGAGCCCCATACCTTATTCATAATCTCTTCTCTCTTAAAGACTTTGCCTGGCTTAGATACCAGAAGTGCAAGTAACTCAAATTCCTTCTTGGCTAATGAGGACATCTTGTCATCTATAGAAATACTGAATGAATCTGGAAATATTTTGAGCTTGCCAAAAACGATTTCTTTGGCAGTAGTAGATTCCTGGAATAATGGATGTCTTCTCAGATGTGCCCTTAACTTACTCTTAAGTACATTGGGCTTAGTAGGTTTAGTGATAAAGTCATCTCCTCCAGCATCCAATGCAGAAACTTGTGTAAAAGACTCTGATCTTGCTGTAAGAAATACTATGATGGTATTCTGATAATCTGGACTTTTTCTGAGCTCCGTACAGAACTCTATGCCATCCATACGAGGCATCATTATATCTAATAGAATAAGATGCGGCTTAAAAGCTGCAGCCTTCTCTAAGCCCTCCACGCCGTCATAAGCTTTCTCAATAAGAAAGCCTTCTTTAGATAAGTTGTATTCTAAAAATTCAACGATATCAGTATCATCTTCGACTATGAGAATCTTTGCTTGCATGATGTATTAATACTATAAATAAAAATAAAGTTGATTAATAAAATTGAGCTTCCACTATATGCACTGTTAATTCTACATTAAGATTATAACTCCATAGAATCAAAAGCACACATACCATTGATTACCAACAATATAGAACTTCGAGATCACTTTTCATAATAGCAATTTAATCAGTCACACCTCAAATGTCTTTTTATGTAAAACCAGTTATCATTTAATTCTTCGGGTTCTGTACTGCAATCAGCCCAACGTTCATAACCCTGCAAACTTTCTTTACTGCTCAAATCAAGTAGTTTAATCAAGTAATATTCTTTGTCAGTATAGTTGGATTTTTTTCCAAGTAACTTATCACATTTAAATCGGAAAGATATCCCAAAGGAATGTTTTTCAACCGAACATAAATCAAGTGACTTCTTTAATGAAATAGCATCATGATTTGACATGATCAAAGATTCTTCAGTTTGGTCATAATCAGATTCTGATAGTTCCGAAATTATTAGTTCTAATTTGTCTGTTTGATTCTTTAAGTTAGTTTCATAGGACATATTACAACTCAGCAGAAAGATGAAAAATATGATTGTTAAAACTCTATCTACTTTCATAATGCATTTACTTAAAACCTATAAAGACAAAATGGATTTTGAAAATATGTTTTGATTTTGTCTTAATCCCAATCACACCAAACATAGACGTTTCTTATCATATGCCTCCAGTTCCTTATTATCCATTTTTCTTCATTTGCTTTTTGGCCTTGGGGTTACGGTCAGTTTTCTTAGTTGGTATGGGTTTGATTTTATTTGGAGAAGTTATTTTCTGATAGTGCTGCTCCATGTTATTTATACTATCATTGACTACTTTATGGACTTCGGTATAGAAAGCATCATTTGACCTGATAACCGCAATGTCTTTCTCGATAAGATCAAATTCTACATCATGGATCTTTTTTATTTGTGATCTATATAGATCGAGCAGACTGTCCTTTCTTGTATCTCTTATATCCTTTACTGCTTCTGAGGCAACATAGAGATCTATCATGACATCCTGTACTTTATCTACGGGATAGTGCAGATCCTTATCAGGACTCTGATCACATGACATTGATAATAAAAGAAAAACTCCAACAACTATATGCTTCATATCACTGTCTCACTTCTTTAGGAAAATAAAACGCCACTACTTTGGTATTATTATAATCTACATCTGACCATGTACTTGCTGATGATTCTAATCTTACAACACCACATGTAGGTACGTTATCCGTAGATGGACCTTGGAAAGCATTGGCGAAGTAGGTAATCGTCGGATTATGGCTAAAGAATGCAGGCAGTAAGATATTTTCAGGTACAGACTGGATCATATATAACCAGTCCTCCATACTACCGAAATAGAGTTCAGTTTCTTTGTATAGTTGGCTATCAGGGAATACTTTATGAAATTTCTTAGCTGTCTTATAAGCTCGCTTAGCCGGACTCGAGAAGATATGGTCGATATCCAGTCCCAGATTCTTACAATATTCTGCCATAAATGGAGCATCACGCTTACCTCTATCAGCAAGTGGTCGGTCTATATCATCTAAGCCTGGGTTATTCCAAGCCGATTTTGCGTGTCTAACTAACAATAAGTGCTTCATGTTAATAGAATGTTGAGATCTAATTCCTTATATATATTATAAATCTTAAAATTACTCATTAATTTTACTCGTTATCGGAATTTTGCAAATCAATTTCTCCTTTATATACCAGCTAATACATGACTGAAGACTCAGAAAAAAGGTACCAGAAACTTAAAATAAAGGAAATATTAGATGATATAAGGGAGATCGATGTCAAAGTATTTATAGCTAACTACGCCAAGAAAGACAAACAATTTGAGCTGGCATTTAAGTCTCATTTCTTATCACGTGTCTATCTGGGTGATGATGGTCTTAAGTATCGTAGAATGCTCACAGAGCTTATCAAGCCAAAATCATCAACTAATAACAAAATCAGTGCTTCGATTAAGAAAACAATCCATTTCATCTTAGATGATTTCGTCTTACAGATGAAAGATTGCTTATCTACCGAGAATTATACTGAGGCATTTTTTATTGCAAAAGAGAGTCTTGACAAGATCATATATCTCATGAATCGCTACGAGATAAAAGATCTATCACTGGAGAAAAACAGGCTACATTTTATCCATGGCCTCGAAGTCATTCTAAGCCAAGACTTGGCACCAAAATTCAGAAAGAAAGCAGAAGGTGATCTTCTGGAATTAATTAAGAAGTCATATTATATACCTGGTAAGCAGAATACTATACTCATACTTAATGCTCTCAATGCATTCAACACAGAAGATAAGATTACTATCATTAATGACCTGTATAAGAAGTCGTCATTAGGATTACAAGAAGAAAATATATTAAGGACATCTCTACTACTATCTCAAGACAACATAGATATAGCTAAAGACATACTTATAAAGTATGACCATGCAAAAATATTTGCAGCACAAAAACTACTTATAGCTGATAATTACATAGACATCGTAGACTACTATCTCAATGAAGATAAAATCGCCTACAAATATCAGCTTACAGCATTAAAATGCTATAGATACATCCATACTAAGGATGACGCCGCTCTCGCCGCAGAGATCACACAGCTCAACCTTAAGAATACCGGGTATGCTACTTTTGATGATATTCTTAATTCTCTCACTGATGCATTTTTAAGAAAAGAATTCAATGCCATAAGAGAGTGGATCGACGGATTAAAATTTGCTCAGACGACTAAGATATACGCTAAAGCTCAACGATACACGGAGCTTCTGACGCTTATAGAACAGAAAGGCGACATCCAATGGCTCAAAGTATATGATGAACTCCTCATAGAGCAAGGTCTCGAAAAAGATGTAAAAGACTTATATCTAACCATCATCGATGACTACTTTGATAACCATCTGGGCAATAAGGCGACCGAGTTTCTGGACAAAGCGAAAAGACACTTACACTCTATAAAACAAGCTGGGATCATCAATGATATCACGATGCACTTATCGAAAAAGTTTGCACACAGAAAAACTATAAAATCTAAATTAGGCTAATGAAGGCATTTATATTTGACTTAGATGGTGTAATCGTAGACACCGTACAATATCACTATGAGTCATGGGTAAAACTGGCAAGCAGCTTAGGCTTCCAACTTAATCCTATCATACAGGAAAAACTTAAAGGCATAAGCCGCATGGCATCACTGGACCTCGTCCTTGCTCAAGGTGGCATTACAGCTACGCCTGAACAAAAAGTAGAGTACGCCAAGCAGAAAAATGACTGGTATCTGGAGAGCCTATCATCTGTCAATGATAATGTGGTGCTTCCTGGCGTTAAAGAATTTCTAATCAGCACCAAAGAGGCCAAACTAAAAATGGCAATCGGATCAGCCAGCAAAAATGCCAAAACGATCCTCGCAAAAACATCGATATACAAAAGCTTCGATACTATAAAGGACGGCAATGATGTCAAGAACTCTAAGCCAGACCCAGAAGTATTCTTAAAAGCAGCAAAATCACTCAAAGTAAAGCCCTCTGAGGCTGTCGTATTTGAAGATAGTGAGAAAGGCATCATCGCTGCTAAAGCCGGAGGATTCATGTGTGTAGGCATAGGTTCCTCAGATGTACTTACTGACGCAGATATTGTCATGGAAGACCTGACTCACATATCAGCGGAAATGATCGTTAGATTATTATCGTAGTCCTTAAACTGCAATACATTATACATTGGTTATAAATAAATTTGATCACCACAAGATTTATGCTATTATAATCGTATTAGTTAACGTAAATTTAAATATGAGTCTGCATGAAAGGTTAATTTCACTTTTTCTGTTACTTAGTTATTGAGTTATATTCTACAAAATTTTCGATGAAACAAATACTTCTACTTCTATCCATATTGATATCATTAAGTGCCATCTCACAAGAGCAAGCTATCGTACAAGAAGATGGAAAAACAACCTTAGTACTCGAAAGAGTCAATGGCTTCTCATCTAGTGATCGTATAGAGGAGATATTAGTGGCTGGTAACAGTAACATGTGGTTCGCGGGTAAGAATGGCATTACTACAATCAATACTAAGAGTGCTTCTCTATCACATGTACTCGATGTCAATAATGCTGTAGCGGTAGCAGTATCAGCTAAAGGCAATGTCTTCTCAGCATTCAGTAATGGCAAGATCTATATGAATGATAGATTCTTACACCATCTCGATACAGAAGGTATAGAGATCTATGACTTAGAGATACATAAAAGCAAATTATGGATAGGCACTAACCGAGGCGTCCACCTCATAAACACCAAGACAAGTAAATACCTAACTCAATATACTACTGAAAATTCTAAGCTAAAATCAAATATCGTTTCATTTGTCAAATACTTCAAGGCACTTGATAAATTATGGATAGGAACTGACGAAGGCATCATCGAAGTCAGTGATAATGACAAATGGAAACTGAGTAATACCAAAGAAAAATTTATAGCAGTCACAGAAAACATCGATGGTATGTGGCTATTAAGTGATAAAGAGCTATGGCTCGTATACGATGAGAACGGTAGAGGAAGATGGCAAGAACAAGGACTAAGAAATGGCTTATACGAAGGTCAAGTCAATGATCTTGCATTAGATTCTGAAGACAACCTCTACATAGCATCTGACATTCTTATACGCTACAATCCATATAAAGACAAACTTGAGAAATATGGGGAGAACCTTGGATTAGTAGCCAGCAAATGCTTATCACTTGCGAGTGATGAGGATGGTGTACTCTGGTTAGGTACTGCAGATGCAGGATTATTCAGAATAGTACAAGATAAGATAGAGCTCACAGAGATGACGATCACAACATTCTTAGAGAGTCCTATCACCTGTGCTGGTGCTATGGATGGTAGCCTCTTAGTAGATGTCCAAGGAGGCCAAGCGCCTTACAAGTATCTATGGGAAAGAGTAAGGTTAAAGAATAATTCTAATCCTAAAAACTTAAAAGCCGGCAACTACAAAGTAACCGTAGAAGATGCTAACGGTGTGAGAAAGTATGCATCTATAAAAATAGATGACCCTCTCGCTGTACAAAACAGAATAGTCTCTACAACCCCAGTGTCTAAAGCTGGAAAAAAAGATGGCAAAGCAACAATAGAACCCCAGGGTGGTACGCCACCATATGAAGTACTATGGGCAAATGGAGAAAAAGGAACAAAAGCTAAAAAACTAAACTATGGCTTCAGTTATCTAACTATAACAGACTCTAACGGATGCAGTGTTGTGAGTAATGTCACTATCAAGAAGCCTAAGATTCTGCCTGACTTAGATATCGCTAAGGTCAAAGTCGGACAGACATTACAGATCAACAACCTATACTTTGCTGCGGATAGTACAGACGTATCTGATAGTTCTACCGAAGTATTAGAAGAGGTCTATGACTTCATGGATACTAATAAGAACGTAGTTATAGAAGTCGGAGGACATACTAATAATGTACCTGCTGCAGAATATTGCGATAAGTTATCTACAGAACGTGCCAAATCAGTTGCAGAGTTCCTATACTCCAAAGGCATCGCTAAGGACAGAATCAGCTTCAAAGGCTATGGTAAGAATAAACCTATCGCTTCT
>CALLAG010000273.1 GCA_938002705.1 uncultured Saprospiraceae bacterium
CAGGGCCAAATGGAATAAATACTGGTGTCATTAATCTTGTGGTGACACCATCATTATTTGCGATAAGCAAACTTCCATCACACGGAAATCTCTGTCCCGACAAAGTAGTCGAGATACACAAGATTATAAATTGTAATATGATTAGGGATAGACTCTTCATATGACTGTAGTAAAAGTACTAAATATGTTACAGAGAATATTCGCAATAACAATTACATAAAGACAATCCTTCTAATTCTTATCGGCTTAGAAAATCATGTAACTAAGGAAGATTGATTGTAATCCATCTGCTATACTTAATGTATAGAGATAAAACCAAGTTGAATTCCTTGGCGTACTAAATTGGCAGTATTACGAGAGTCAAATTTTATGATTAATTTCTTACGATGAGACTTTACAGTATGATGACTGAGACATAGAATATTACCAATCTCACTATCAGTATATCCGTATGATAGAAGTATCAATACTTCCTTCTCGCGATTAGTTAATAGAGGAATTGATTTTGGGAAGGTATTAAGAGAAAGGATTTTCTTTTCAGTCATATTAAGCATTTATAATATCAGAACTATCGATAGGATAAATATCAGACTTATAGACTTAAGTTCACATATGGAAAACACTTATATATCTGGAGGAAAACCCCTAATTATTGCTGTTATAATTTGGGACAGTAATAATTCTAACGGAGAAGATCAGAAAGCTCGGAATAGAGCTCTGCTGTAGGTAATCCGACGATATTATTATAAGAACCCGCTATCCATTCTACTTTGGCCATACCCATCCAATCCTGAATACCGTAGCTTCCTGCTTTATCAGTTGGATTATAATTATCAAAGTATGCATTAGCTTCCGCTTCGGATATAGCAGCAAACTTCACATCACTCTTAACTGTAAATACTTTTAACGAATCTTTTAGTAAAAGACAGACACCTGTATATACTGAATGTGTTGAGTCCGATAGTGTCAGCAATGTATTGACAGCATCTTCTTTTGAGGTTGGTTTGCCATAGATGACATCATTATGAGCTACTATTGTATCTGCAGTGATGACTAATTCATCATCGGCTATGGATGATTTGTGAGCATTGGCTTTCTGTGTCGCTATGTAAGCTGCGATATCGTGAGTAGGGAGATCAGAGGGATAACTCTCATCTATCTCTATAACCCTAAGCTCAAAATTAAAATCTAATGCTTTTAGTAATTGTGATCTACGTGGTGATTGAGATCCCAATACTATTCTATACTTTTCTATATCCATGCTATTACGATTATATAAATTAAACCCGAGAACATCAGTAGCTTACATCCACTGCTTATGTTATGATAGGCCTTCTTATCATTAGAAATAAAAATCTTAAATGTCAGAAATACACTTGGAAGAACGATGCTTAATAAAAACCAAAAAGTCTTAATATGAGGTAGTACCTCATAACTATTATATATCCAGACTATACTTATAATTATCATCGTCAATGATAGAAACATAGATAAGTTCTTAGATCGCTGTATGCCGGCGACTATCGGATAAGTACGATATCCCGAGACCTTATCACCGCTTATATCCTCCATATCTTTAATTAATTCTCGCAGAAAACTTAATACGAATATAAATGTGGAATAAAATAGGATCAATGGAACCGCGTGCCCACTGAGTGCATTATATCGCCACCCTTGATTCTGAAAAACGGCATATTCCGAATATATTATTATCAAAAGAACGAATGCAGAAAATACGGAAACAACAACATTTCCGATAAGGGGTAATTTCTTAAGATGGGAGGAATACAGAAACAAGATTCCTGCTGCCACCAGATATATGACAGACAAGCTCAATCTATCTAATCGGTAAGCTATCCAATAACTTAATAACCAGCCAAGTATAAAGACTACAAAATATGCTGATAGATAAGAGTACTTACTATCTAACTTCCAAGCTTTATCATTAGCCCTATCAGACTGATCGTCGAAGTAGTCATTAATATAGTAACCACCAGCAGCTATAAGAATAGTCACCGCTATAAATGGGAATATGAGAATAGGGTACAAGGATAACTCATAAGTATCCTCGTATTGTAGAAAAAAAATATTGTAAAATAAATATTGTGTCAGCCCGACAATCAATAGATTAATAGGTCTACTCGCTCTGATTATAGCAATCACTCAAGTGTCGGCTTATTGGTTCTCACGCCACTCATAGACCCACTTAGCTTGGATCATTTCCAGATGTCCTTCATTAGAACCTTCTCTCTTACCTGTAAAGTTAGGTAATGTCAATATCCAGTCTAATAGGTCAGTAAATCTGATTCTATATATCTTTCCCTCATTGAATTCATCACCAAACTTCTCGTATAGCTTTATAGCTATGTCCTCGTGATCATTCCACCCGTATGGTAAATCAAAATCTTCAAAACTCATAAATATATATTGTAATTAGTGTTCGTGTCCAATAATTTGCTCTTGATCTGGGATTAATACCTCTATATCTGCATCTTTATCCAGTATAATACACTGACAGGCTAGTCTTGACTCTATACGCGGATTAATAGCCCTATCTATAAAATCTTCCTCTTTGTCTGTTATTTCCTCAAGAGCGTCACCTCCCTCATCTACATATACGTGGCAAGTAGAACATGCACATACGCAACCACAATTATGATTGAGATGTATGTCATTATCCTCCGTCACCTCCTGTATCGTAAAACCGGCTTCGACATCCTCTACTACCTTGGTTTCTATAGACTTATCTTCAAACTTAAATGTAATCCTTGCCATTAACTCTTTTCAAATTGTATTATAAAAAACCATAACGCCAGTTGATAGGGTAATTGTTCAAAAAATGGCAAAAAATGGTCTAAAAAAACATTTAACAAAAAATGTAATATCTTACTATTCTAAAGTTAAGATAACTAATGTCCGAAGATAAGTCATATAAGGATAACGAGTATTATAAATACAAAGAATTAAACATCTATTCATCAACTGAGTGGTTAGCTGATAATGCAAAGAAGTATCGGCAAGTGTTTAATGCTCAGATGTCCAGTTACATCTATGCAGAACTCTCCTTTTACAATAAGAAGTTTGATACGGAAGTATGGAATGTAGATGTCGTTCTTAAGTGCTTTGAGGTTGGTAAAAAGAAGCATTTATGCCAACTTACGTTCAATAAAAAGGTAAGCAAATCTGATAACATCGTATATGTCAGAGAAGGGTGGGGTAATAAGAAAGTAGGCTCATTCTGGAAGAAAGGCACTTATTACTGGGAAGCATATATTAATGGAGCCAAAGTAGCGACTAAGTATTTCTATGTGGAAGACTACGGTAATCCTTGGGACACGATGGATAAGCCACGTGTTGACCTCGTATCTATGAAGCTATACGAGGGTTCATTTCATGATATTCCTGTAGATAAGAGGACATACTTGAGTACATTTTCTGATCAGACTACACGCTATATCTATGCTGAGATTGTACTGCGTAATAATGAAGTGAAGTCCAACTGGAACTTAGAGTTATTCTTAAAGTTCTTCAATGATGCAAGAGAACTAAAAGGGAAAGTCTCTAAGATTGTCAAAGTTAAATCAACTGATGATCTCATAACCGTAACAGCAGGCTGGGGGAGTAATGTAAAAGGCTCATGGAGAATAGGTAGGTATACTACAGAATTAGTCTTACTTGATAAGATAAGCGCCGTAGTACCATTTAACATTGATTATGATAATGTGGAAGGGGTATCACCTATGCAAATATATAAGGGAGACAAAGCACTGATAGTAGAACCCCAAGAAGATATAACTAAAGACTACAAGGAGGTACTCTTACAATTAAAGAATCTCATAGGCTTAGAATCGATTAAGAAACAAATAGCAGATCACAAGAGCTATATAGAGTATCTGAAATTAAGAAAAGAGAAAGGGCTAAAAGAGAAGGATGAGATCAATATACACTCCGTATTTACAGGTAACCCTGGTACTGGAAAAACTACAGTAGCTCATATGATGGGAGCGATATATAAAGACATGGGATTACTCTCTAAAGGGCATGTACATGAGGTAGATAGAAGCGACTTAGTAGGAGAATATATAGGTCAGACTGCACCTAAGGTAAAAAAAGCAATCGCAAAGGCAAGAGGCGGCGTATTATTTATAGATGAGGCCTACGCTCTAGCTCGAGCTAATGATGACAGCAAGGATTTCGGAAGAGAAGCCATAGAGATATTAGTAAAAGAGATGTCAAGTAAGACGGGTGATATGGCGATTATAGTTGCTGGTTATCCCAAAGAGATTGAGCATTTTATAAACTCTAATCCTGGGCTGAAGTCACGATTCAAGCATCATTTCGAATTTCCAGATTATATGCCTCAGGAACTCAAAGAGATCGCTTCTCATTCGGCACAAGAGAAAGGTATTCATTTTTCTAAAAGTGCTAAGCTAAAAATAGATGAGCTTATAGTCGATGCATTTAGAAATCGTGATAAGCAATTCGGAAATGCAAGATTCGTCAATAACTTGGTAGAAAAAGCTAAAATAAATCTGGGGCTACGTGTGATGCAAAATGAAAGTCCTAAAGAATTATCTAATAAGGTCCTAAGCAATGTCAAACTCGAAGACATCAAAAAAATCAAGATCAAGCGAGATAAAGTAAAACCTATCATACCGGTAGATGAAGAATTACTTAAGGAATCATTACAAGCATTGGATAATCTTATTGGGATGGAAAATATCAAAAAGGAAATCAGGGAGCTGGTAGATATCGTACACTTCCATAAAGCATCAGACAAGAATGTATTAAATAACTTCTTTCTACATACAGTATTTATAGGAAATCCTGGAACGGGAAAGACAACCGTAGCTCGCATACTGACTCAGATCTATAAATCATTAGGACTTGTAGAGAGAGGACATATTATAGAAACGGACAGACAAGGTCTTGTAGCCGGATATATAGGGCAGACAGCTATCAAAACTAATGAGCGTATTAACGAGGCTATGGGAGGTACCTTATTTATCGATGAGGCCTATGCATTAAGCAACTTCAATGGATTACAAGGTGATTACGGTAATGAGGCTATACAGACCATACTCAAACGTATGGAAGACAATAGAGGAGAGTTCTTTGTATTCGTAGCAGGGTACCCTGATAACATGGAGATTTTCCTTAAGGCCAATCCAGGGTTAAGGTCAAGATTTGATAAAGTATTAAAATTTGAAGATTACTCAGCAGATGAATTACTCCAAATAGCCATCAGTATGTTGACTCAGAATGGATACAAGATAAAGGCCCCTGCAAGAGGTCACCTATTAGAATCATTGACGGATATGCATGATGGTCGCAATAAGTACTTCGGTAATGCACGAGAAGTAAGAAAACTTGTACATGACATCATTAAGAATCAAAATCTGAGATTAGCTCACACTGATGCTAACAGTAAATTCAATAAGAATGAAATTCTTGCTGATGACATCAAGGTTGTACCAGGACAATCTGACAGCGATCTATTTACACGAGAGAGTATAGGGTTTTAGACTAAAATTTAAATCTTATTCCTCCCCAGAATTGTCTTCCATAATTATCGATACCATTCCATACTTCATATGGAGAATCCAATAAGTTATAAGCTTCTCCATATATGGTAAATGTATTACTTAATTGATAATCTAATGTGAGTGAGATATCAAGAATCGGATCCAATTCAGAATTAAGACCATTAGAATTACGACCAAATCTTTTGGCAGAATATACGATACCTTGACATAGGGTTAGCTTATCGCTAAATAGGGTTTCTCTTGCCGTAAAGCCTATCTCATATTGTGGTCTATAAAGTATATCAGCAGCATCTGTATTAAGGAAGTGATGATAAGTGAAATTCAGATCCATATTAACAATGTCATTACCAACAGTTACTCGCGGCGTAAAGCTAAGTTCAGATCTATCTAAATACTCAATCTCAAAAAGTGAAGACATCAAAGTATTGATATCAGAAAAATTAACAAACTGAATTTCATTAATAAACCTTGAGTAAGTGAACTCTAATGAAGGCTTTATCACATTCATCTTACGTGATATCAGTAGATTGTAATTTTGCTCATAGATTGGTCTTATAGAATTCAGGTTGTATGTTATAAATGGATTCACCCTATTTAGATATTGCATATCAGATCTACTATAATCAGAATCAGTATAGAATCTCACATCTATACTTTCGTATATA
>CALLAG010000274.1 GCA_938002705.1 uncultured Saprospiraceae bacterium
ACTAATCCGTGCTCTATTTCTAATCCAGAAATAGTGGGACATAGACCCCAATTCTTGAATGCTCTATCGTATCCTTTACCTTCCCAGATAATATGAAAATTACCATGCTTAGTAGGATCATCGATATTATCAATAATATTAGTTAAGACTTTTCTATCACCCTCTAAAATTTGATAAAATTCTCGATCACGATAATGTAATATACCAGTTACATTCATTTTGCGATTTCGATCTGCAAGATTTCTTGCTATCTCTACGAGCTCCTCTACTGTAAAATCTTTCACAGCAGGAGCTGTATGAAAAATTTCATATAATGACACCATCTCTTAATATTTAAACATTCTATAATGACTTATTAGTTATAAATAACTAATCCCTACATAATATTACATAAATATTTTATATATAAAGAGCTGATTTTCTATATATTTTTTGAAATATTTATAGTTTGTCATTAGCAGACTAACCCACAGTGTACCATACATGAGAAGAGATGTCTTATCAGCGACAAAGATCTGGGCACGTTGATCTGTTGATAATCATACATGTATACCTCTCAGGAGATACTTACGTATAAGTTCATCTTTCAATAAAATTTTATTGATCTTATCCTTACCACGCAATAATATATTCGATCGGGACATCAAATATGATCTGTAACTAAGAAATGAAAGGGGATTCTAATCTATCCTTCTAAAGCAGCGGCACCACCTACGATCTCCAGAATCTCATTAGTGATCGCCTCTTGTCGTGCTTTGTTATAAGCAATCTTAAGGTCACGTAATAGATCATTGGCATTCTCAGTTGCCTTATCCATTGCAGTCATTCTGGCACCATGCTCTCCAGCATTAGTATCAAGGACATACTTATGGAATGATGTCTGTAATATACTTGGGATGAGTTCCTGAAGTAATTTTTCTTTTGATGGCTCAAATATGTAATCAGACTTCTGGTCAGATTTTTCTTTAGAACCTACTAACTTAGCTACAGGAAGAAATTGTACAGCCTTAGGGAATTGTACAGCTGCATTCTTGAACTGGCTGTAGACGACATATATTTTGTCATAGTTGCCTTCTATAAAGTCATTCATCAACTTCGACGACATCTGAGACATATTATCATAAGATAAGTCAGCACCTAAGCCTATATAATCCTGTATGATATTACACCCTTCACACTTAGACTTTAAGAAATCATAGCCTTTCTTACCTATGAATATTATATCAATCTTCCCTTGGTCTTGTAACTCTTTATACTTAGATAGCAGAGTTACAGTTTCCTTTCCGATATTGGCATTGAAGGCGCCTGCCAGTCCTCTGTTAGAAGTATTGACTACGATAGCCATCTTCTCTACAGGTCTTTCCTTGGCAAAAGAAATAGATGCATCACCTTCTACATTACTCAATATATTTACCATGATCTTATTGAGTCTATCTGCATAAGGTCTCATTTCAGTTATGGCTTGCGTCGCTTTTCTAAGCTTAGCAGCAGAAACCATCTTCATAGCTTTAGTGATCTGCTGTGTTGATTTGACTGAGGCTATACGCTCTCTTGTTTCTTTTAACTGACCTGACATAACTGTCTATATTTCTACTTAATTAAAATATTATAAATGTCTTATGCGTATTGCTTACTCATATCGGCAGCAAGATTTTCTACTATTTTTATAGCATCAGCATCTAGCTTTCCTTTTCTGAATGTCTCTAATACTTCAGGATTCCTTTGTTCTAGTGCTGTTAAGAATTGATCCTCGAATTCTCTCACCTTCTCTACAGGAACATTTCTTAATAGACCTTTAGTACCTAAATATATAATCGCAACTTGCTTCTCAACTGTCACAGGAGCGTATTGTCCTTGCTTTAATATTTCCACATTTCTCTTACCTTTCTCAAGTACTGACATCGTCGCTGCATCTAGATCAGAACCAAACTTAGAGAATGCCTCTAACTCTCTGAACTGTGCCTGATCAAGCTTCAATGTACCAGATACTTTTTTCATCGATTTGATCTGTGCTGATCCTCCTACTCTTGATACAGATATACCCACGTTGATCGCTGGTCTTATACCTGCGTTAAACAAGTTACCCTCAAGGAATATCTGACCATCTGTAATTGATATTACATTGGTAGGGATATACGCTGATACATCACCTGCTTGTGTTTCGATAATAGGTAATGCTGTAAGTGAACCTCCACCCTTTACAATACCCGCATCCTTAAGACTCTTAGGCAGATCATTCATACTCTGCGCTATAGCATCGTTATCGATAACCTTAGCCGCTCTCTCGAGTAATCTTGAGTGAAGGTAGAATACATCACCTGGGTAAGCCTCTCTTCCCGGTGGTCTTCTAAGTAATAGAGAGACCTCTCTGTATGCTACTGCTTGCTTAGATAGATCATCATAGATAATCAATGCTGCTCTTCCTGTATCTCTAAAAAATTCTCCTATAGATGCTCCTGCAAATGGTGCATAGAACTGAAGTGGTGCTGGGTCTGCTGCTGACGCAGTTACAATCACAGTGTAGTCCATCGCTCCATTATCTTGTAATACTTTAGCTACTTGTGCTACTGTACTTGATTTCTGACCTGATGCTACATATATACAGTATACGGGCTCACCTCTCTCATAGAATTTTCTCTGATTGATGATCGTATCTATTGCTATAGCGGTCTTACCTGTCTGTCTATCACCGATGATAAGCTCTCTCTGACCTCTACCGATAGGGATCATAGCATCTATCGCTTTGATACCTGTCTGAAGTGGCTCAGTAACTGGTTGTCTGTATATAACACCTGGTGCCTTTCTTTCGAGAGGCATTTCATATTTAGTACCTTCTATTGGACCTTTACCATCTATCGGCTGCCCGAGTGGATTGACCACTCTTCCTACATATCCTTCTCCTACATTAATAGATGCTATCTGGCCAGTTCTCCTTACAGTACTACCTTCTGTGATCCCATCACTTGATCCCATGAGTACGACACCCACGTTATCTTCTTCTAGGTTAAGAACGATAGCTTGTACACCTGTCTCAAACTCGACAAGCTCACCGGCTTTAGTTTTAGTTAATCCATAGACACGGGCTATACCATCTCCTACCTGGAGAACCGTACCTACCTCTTCTAATTCAGATTCTGTCTTAAAGCCTGCTAATTGTTGCTTAAGAATTGCAGATATCTCATCTGGATTTACACCTACTGCCATAGCAATTTATTTTTTAGATTGATATAATTATTTATTCTCAGTAAACTCTTTTCTTATTTTGCTGAGCTTGTGTCTGACACTTGCATCATACAATTTATCACCTATCTCGATGACAAATCCTCCTATAAGATCTTCGTCTACACTTGTATTAATTTCTACTTTCTGAGCTGTTACACTACTATCTTGTAATGCTTTCTCAAGTGAAGCTTTCGCTTCATTGGTCATTGCAACAGCTGTTGCTACATTGACTTCTGTTATATTATTATGCTTTTTGTATTGATCCTTAAAGCTCTCAACTATCTGGGATAGATTAGATTCTCGACCTTTCTTAGTGATCAATTCTAAAAATCCAAGCGTCATCTTATCGACCTTATCTGTAAAGATTTCTCTTACGATAGATAATTTCTTATCCGCTTTGATGATAGGACTTTTGAACAACAAGTATAGCTCACGTGATTCGAGAGCAGCACTTACTGTCTCGATATCATTGTAAGTCTTATCTAATGCATTCTTCTCGATACTTAGATCAAGGAGAGACTTGGCATATCTGGAAGCTACTTGATGATTCGCCATCTTATTACTAGTTAAGTTTTATGTCATTCACTAATGAACTGACGAATGACTCATGATCAGCTTGACCACTTAATTGTTTCTTAATTATTTTCTCAGCTATTTCTGTAGCCATTATACCCACTTTGTTCTTAACTTCTACTAGTGCTGCTTGCTTCTCATTTTCGATCTCTCTCATAGCATTAGTAGATATTCTTGTCGCCTCTTCTTTAGCTTTTTCTTTAGCTTCAGCTATGATAGATGTTTTAGCGTCTTTAGCTTCTTTGAGCATTGTTGCTCTTTCTTCTCTTGCTTCTGCTAATATTTGTTCGTTCTCTGCTTTCAGCTTTGACATCTCTGCTCTTGCACTTTCTGCCTCAGCAAGAGCATCCTTAATATCAGATTCTCTCTTAGATATACCTTTAGCTATAGGTCCGAAGGCATACTTAGACATAAGCCACCAGAATAATATAAATATGATAGAAGACCAAAGTGCTAAACCTGGTGTTGGTTGAAATGGTGCAAATCCTGCAAGCGTTATCATTATATTCAAAATTATTTTCTTTAATAAAATCTAAATAAAGGACCGGTAATCTGCCAACCGCAAATTGCCGATCCTATTTTTCGTTGAGCTATAGTATTCTTACTTAATGAAGAATGCTAATAGAATCGCGATAAGTGCTGCACCCTCCATAAAGGCTGCCATTAGGATCATTGCCCCTCTGATGTCTCCAGCGGCTTCAGGCTGTCTTGCGATAGCTTCTACCGATTTTCCACCGATCTGACCTAATCCAATCCCTGCACCTATTACTGCAATACCTGCTCCAATTGCTGCTAATGTTCCAGTCATTGTTAAAACGTTTATATATATTTAAAAAAAATAAAATTAATGGTGATCGTCGTGTTCTTCTACTGCAGCACCTAAGTAAGATGCCGTAAGAATAGTAAATACGAAAGCTTGTACAAAAGCTACTATTAGCTCTATCGCCATCATAAATAACGTCAGTGGAATAGCTATTGCCGTTCCTGCTCCTGCGCCTGCCATACTCTGTCCTGATTTTCCAAATATGAAAATCAAACCTACAAAACTCAATATCGCAATATGACCCGCTGTAATATTTCCTGCAAGCCTCAACATCAACGTCAATGGCTTAATAAACATACCTAGTAACTCTACTGGTGTCAATATCAACTTCACAAACCATGGCACACCTGGCATATTAAATATATGCTTCCAGTAATCTTTCTTTCCATTAATATTAGTAATGATAAATACTAATATGGCAAGGACCATAGTCACAGTAAGACTACCAGTAACATTCACATTGCCTAAGAATGGCACTTGTCCCCATAGATTCAGTCCTAATATGAAAAAGAATATCGACATCAATAATGGCAAGAACTTCTCATGCTTATCTCCTATAAATGGGATAGCTACGTCATCTCTGATAAACTGAAATACTGGCTCTAAGAAGGACTGAATTCCACTTGGTGCTTGACCGTCTCTTACTGCATATGCCTTAGCCGCTTTTCTGAATATGAAAAACAAGAATAAGCATACTAATATCATAGATACCACATTCTTAGTAATACTGAGATCATAGAATGAGGTCATACCTCCACCTAAGAGTCCACCATCCCATATCGTTCTTTGCTCGAGAACATATCCTTTGCCGTTGATTATAGCATACCTCTTCTCTATATCTTTTCCCTTGCTGTCTTTTACTTTTTGCATATCGAAACCTTGAACTTCGAAGTGCTCTTGTGGCTGAAAATTTTCACAGGCGATCCTATGAATACTGCCTTCGTATAAGACATAATCTTTATAACCATAATGGCCATTCTCATGATGACCTGCATGAAACTTACCTGTAGAGAAGAATTCTAAACCTCTCTCCTTATTGTATATGATAGCGGGAAGTGGAATCGTATATTCAAGAATAGTATACACATTGGCATCGCTTACGTGATGTATCGCCGTAGCTGAAGGATCATATTCAGAATGATGGATTACTTTGGCTGGTGTACCGCAGTCTCCTCTTGAGTAATCATTAGCTTCATGATGGCCACCTGCGTGAGTAGCTGATGCCCCATGAGCATGGTCTCCATGGTCATGTGAATGTCCACTATGATCATGAGAGTGCCCGCTATGATCATGACTATGGTCGTGATTATGTTGTGCATATGACAACACAAGACAGAAGGACATTACGACAAGAAGGAGTGCTTTAATTTTCATTGAGCTTTTTAAGCTGTTTCTAAAATCGGTGCAAAGGTATGAAAAGGGATAACATAATCGTCTGATAGATAAGCTTTTTTGCATTATCTCAACAATATTTTTTGTTATAAATGGCTGCGTAATTATTGGGGATTATCTCAATTATGTAATCTAATGTTCTGAGGTGAGAATTTTATACAATATTGTTGTATGCAAAAGAAAACGGAAACCATTAATCTGACGCTAATGATTTCCGTTTTTGTAGAACATTTATACTAAAATGTCTCCTATTTTCTACTTTTCTATCTTATTTATCGAGCGATGGCAGTGGCTCTCTTCTCTCGTATGACCGTCACTTTGACCTGTCCTGGATACTGCATCTCATCTTGTATCTTCTGTGAGATCATGTAAGCTAAGTCATCAGCAAATGCATCACTGACTTTCTCACTCTCTACGATGACTCTGAGTTCTCTACCCGCTTGTATAGCATATGCTTTCTGTACACCGTCATATGCTAATGCCAAATCTTCTAATTCTCCGATACGCTTAAGGTAGCTCTCCAGAATTTCTCTTCTCGCCCCTGGTCTTGCACCTGAGATAGCATCACAAGCTTGGACTAATGGTGAGATAATATTATTCATCTCTATCTCATCGTGGTGAGCTCCTACGGCATTAAGTATAACTGGATGCTCTTTGACTTTCTCAAGCATCTGCATACCTAATAATGCATGTGGTAATTCTGATTCTTCCTCAGCTACTTTTCCTATATCGTGGAGTAGTCCTGCTCTCTTGGCCATTTTGACTTGATTAGGAGTCATGCCTAATTCTGCTGCCATTATAGAACACAATGTTGCTGTCTCTATAGAGTGCTTAAGTAAGTTCTGTCCATATGAAGATCTGAATCTCATACGGCCTATCATTCTTATAATCGAAGGATGTAATCCGTGTACATCTAAATCGATAACCGTTCTTTCTCCTATTTCTTTGATCTGATCTTCGAGTTGCTTTTTGACTTTAGCTACTGTCTCTTCTATCTTAGCTGGATGTATTCTACCATCTGCGACTAATCTCTTAAGTGATAGTCTACATATCTCTCTTCTTACTGGATCAAAACTGGAGATAATAATAGCCTCTGGTGTATCATCTACAATAATCTCTGCTCCAGTAGCTGCTTCTAGAGCTCTTATGTTTCTACCTTCTCTACCAATGATCTGACCTTTTATGTCATCAGAATCAAGATTGAATACTGATACTGTGTTTTCTATCGTGTATTCAGCTCCCATTCTCTGGATAGTCTGTATGATAATCTTCTTAGCTTCTTTAGCAGCTCTGCTCTTAGCTTCATTGATAGCTTCTTTTTCTATCGCCAGTGCTTCTGATTCTGCCTTAGATCTTACAGCTTCTATAAGTCTGTCCTTAGCCTCAGACTCTGTGAGCTTAGCTATAGATTCTAATTGCTTAATTCTCTCTTCATTTGCCTTATCCAGTTCTTCTCTCTTCTTAGAGACAATCTTAAGTTGCTTTTCGAGATTTGACTTGATTGCTGCTGCTTCTGCCTCTCTTTGTTCTATGCCTTCAATCTCAGCCTTAAGGCTTCCTTGCTTAGACTTTAGGTCTTTTTCCATAGAGACGACCAGCATCTCTCTTTCTTTCATTTCTACCTTATGGTCTGCTTTGTAGCTTTGGTAGTCTGCTTTGAGCTTGGCGTACTTGTCCTTTGCTTCTTGGATCTTCTTTTGCTTGATCTGCTCATTCTTAGATTCAGCTTTTCCTACAAGTTTGTCTGCTTTAGATTCTGCTTCGCTTAATTTTCTCTGAGCTGTAATTTCAGCTTCTTTGAGTGTAAGGTCAGCTTTCTTATTGGCTTCTTCGATTTTTGCTGCTGATGATTTTTTTATAAAACCATTAGCTACGAGAAAGCCAACAATGATACCTCCTAATAACCCAGCGAGGGTCATTATTCCAAATTCCATATTTCAATAATTTATATGTTATGTAATGGCTGTTGGATATAGTGAGAAGAAATTAATGTTCTATTCTTCTTCTAAGGAGGCGAAGGTCTGTAATAAACTTTCTATTCTACTATTAGCGTGATCAACGATTGCGGTATCTTGCACCAGTCGAGCATCAAAAGCATAGGTTAATAGCAACATAGCTAATATGTCCTGCTTTGATTTTACCATAAATTTTAGCTGAAAATCTTTAATCTTCTGATTAACTTCTTGTTCGATTTCGCTTGCTAATTGGCTTTCTGCTTTCGTTAATCTCACAGGATACTTTTCTCCTGCAATTTGGATGATATGAGATATTAGGTTATCCTTTTCCATCCAGCTCTTTATTTATAAGCTCAATACAACTATCTATTCTGAGAATTTGTTGATCTATTGCTTTTTGTATATAAGAAAGATCACTTGATACGATGGGTTCTACACTTATGTGAGATGCCTCCGTACCAGCGTCTAATTCGGATCTCTTCGCTTCTATTTCCGTCTCCAACTGCTTGTTTTGCTCAATTAAGGCATTATTTTGCTCACGGACACCTTTCCACTTTTGGATTAACTGTACGATTTGCTGTTCTAAGGCATCAATATTTTGATGAAATGCCTCCATTCTTCAAAGATATGATATTTTGATGATTGTTATCGCCATAACTTAGCTTCTTATCTGTGCTCCTATTTTATTACCTAATTGTTGTATAATATTATTCATGATCTTATCTACATCCTTGTCTTTCAGTGTTTTAGATTCGTCCTGAAAGATAAATCTCACCGCATAGGACTTCTTATCCTCTCCTATCTGCTCTGCATTCCTATATATATCGAATAGCTTAATCTCTCTGATAAGCTTTTTATCTACCTTTCTCACTACAGATACTATCTCTTCAAATTTAGTCTTTTCGTCAATGATTATGGCTAAATCTCTATCTGTTCCTGGAAATTTGGGAATATCGTTAATGACTGTTTTTGCTTTGGCTGCGGCTTTGGCTATCGATTTGAGATCTATAAGTGCATAGAATACTTGATTATCGATACCCGCAATTTTTAACTTTTGCTTACTGACCTTCCCGAATTCTACCATCGTATTAGGGCCTCTATGATACTTCATACCATAATCAAAGTCTTCGGACTCAGATTCTGCGGTCTGGTACTGTATGATATTCAGCCTGTGCAGCAACTTATCTACCCATGTTTTGATATCAAAAAATTCTACTTCTCGTTGCCCTGCTGTTCTCCATGATATAGGCTCAGCTTTACCAGACATAAATAAACTTAAGAATTCTTCTTCTTTGAAGCCTTCCTCTTGTTTCTGATATGATCTACCAAATTCAAATAGTCTTAAGTCTAACTGCTGATGGTTGATATTGTGAGCAACACTTTGTAATCCTGATATAAGTGCATCAGGCCTCATAATATCCAGATGTATATTACTGGTATTATTGATCTTAACGTATGCATCTGACTCAGTGTAGATTCTTGACTCTACAAGTGATAAGCCCATCATCTCATTGAAGCCATTGGCACTAAGATAATTTGCTATTGTAGACTTGACGTGATTCTTAGTAGGATATTGGACAGCGTTAATGGCTGTCTTAAGTTGATATGGTACTTCTACTTTATTGAATCCATATATGCGCAGAATCTCTTCTATAAGGTCTACTTCTCTAAGTACATCTGCTTTGTCTGTAGGAACTTTGACCATAATTCCATTATCATCTATGGGACTTAGCTCCATATTTAGTGCCCTAAGGATATTATGGATCTCTTCCTGCTGCATCTCTACGCCTATAAGCCTATTAACGTGCTTATATCTGAGGTGTATCTCCTTAGGTGTTATCTCGACTGGATACTCATCTATTATCTGAGAGCATATCGTAGCATTAGCATATTCTTTAAGAAGCATTGCGGCACGCTTTAGTGCTGTGACTGTTATACTTGGGTCACTTCCTTTTTCAAATACTTTAGCAGCATCAGTCCTTAGTAAGTGACTCGTAGATGTCTTCCTCACTGACCCTGCAGTAAAATGCGCTGACTCCAAGAATATGGTCGTCGTATCTTCTGTTACTCCTGAATTCAATCCTCCAAAAACACCTGCTATACATAATGGATTGCTCTCTCCATCACATATCATCAAGTCATAGTCATTGAGCTTTCTTTCTTGCTCATCGAGGCTTAAGAATGGGGTACCTTCAGGTAGGTTCTTTACAAGGATCTTTTTGTCAGCAATCTTATCTGCATCAAATGCATGCAATGGTTGACCCATCTAATGTAATACAAAATTGGTAATATCCACTATGTTATTAATAGGTCTAACGCCTATCGACTTAAGCAATGTCTGCATCCAGTCTGGAGAAGGCATAACTTTGACATCTTTAAGCATGATAGCTGAGTATCTCGGACAGGCGGCCTCATTCTCGACACTTACTTTGATGATAGAGTTAGTATCATTCTCTTCTACTTTGAAGTCCGTAATATCTGCATCTGTTATGCTTCCTTTCCAGTCTTCGTTAATACGAAGATATGCGCCTAAATCTCTAGCTACCCCCAAGTGATGTGTCGCGTCAGATCTATTCGGCGTAAGACCGATATCAAATACAAAATCGTTTTCTAAATTATAATATGAACTGGCAAGAGTACCTACAGCCACATCTTCCGGTAATACAATAATACCATCATGGTCATCTCCTAATCCCAATTCATCTTCAGCACAGATCATTCCGTGGGATTCTTCTCCTCTGATCTTACCTTTCTTTATTTTCCATGGTTCTCCATCGGGACCATACAGAGTTGTACCTATAGTAGCGACAAGTACTTTTTGACCAGCGGCAACATTGGGTGCTCCACAGACTATCTGTAGTGGCTCGTCTTGACCTACATTTACTTTAGTTAGTCTTAATTTATCTGCGTTAGGATGTTGCTCACACTCTATAACGTGACCTACAACAATACCGGATAGTCCGCCTTTGATGCTTTCCACCATCTCGACACCTTCTACCTCGAGTCCGATATCCGTAAGCATCTCTGATATCTTCTCTACAGGTAGATCTATGTGTAGATACCGCTTTAACCAATTTAGGGATATATTCATACCTTATATACTACTTAATGTTAATCAAGCATCAAAGATATATATATTATACGGCTTAGTTTTTATTCTGTCAGATGTATCTGAGCGGCTTGTTGTATCTCTCCATTACGGTCATCAGCAGTAATAAAAGCTGTAATTTCCATATTTTCTGGAATCCACTCACCGTTTACCTCAGCTGGTATAGTATAAGAATAGGTCGCTTGTACACTTTCTCCAGTATTGATACCTGAACTTGCGATAGGATCACCAGCTACAGAAGTAAGTAGTTTCTTCAGAACGTGCTTATGCTTGAAGTCTATGATATCTCCCCCTACGGCACTTTGCGGATCTATAAGGTTACTTTCTGATATCGCGACTACAAGATTGACCCCACCAGTTATATTCTCTAATGATCTTATACTAATATCGATATCTACGCGTCTTGACACCTGGTCATATGTAGAGGCGATAGCTACATCTGCAACTTGAGGCTTAACTACTTCTTGGTCTACAATTGCTTGCCACGAAGCTGGCTGAACATACACTATGGACATATCAGGACTTTCTGTCCTGTTAAATGAAGCAGCGGGTTTACTAAAATTGATTAGATAATTTTCAAGTTCTTCTGCATCATCATTTACAAAATTATATTTACTATCTGGTCTCGGCTCACTTTGAAAACCACCATGAACGCCATATGCGACCACAGCACCGTCATAATTATTTAATATATCTTCTAATATCGCTGATGCAGCTGCACAAGGTGTACAACTCACGCCCGTTAGTTCTTCTATCATGATCACCCTACCATCTGGAACAGTCACTGGATCAGGAATGGGCGTACACATCTCATCACATGAATGAAGAAATAAACATAGAGCTGCAATTAGATAAGAAGATTTATGTTTCATCTATATGTTGATTGTATAAAATGAATAATGGACATAAAATACAACTAATAATAGGCTATATACTTATGAAGGTCAAAATATAATTGTCTTCCTGGTTCTATTCTATTACATGTATCTGAGCGGCTTGCTGTATCTCACCATTACGATCATCAGCAGTAATAAATGCTGTTATCTCCATGTTTTCTGGTATCCACTCACCGTTAAACTCTTCTGGAATAGTATAAGAATACGTCCCCGGAACACTCTCTCCAGAACTTAATCCAGAGCTGGCAATTGGATCTCCAGTGATAGATGTTAATAATTTTTTGAGCACATGCTTATGCTTGAAGTCTAAGATATCTCCACTAGGAGAGCTTTGTGGATCTATAAGATTACTTTCAGAAATAGCAACAACAAGATTGATCGGTCCTGGTATTGATTCTATAGATCTAACTGTCACATCTATATCTACTCGTCTTGTAGCCTCATCATATGTAGAGATTATCACGATATCAGCTACCTGTGGTTTAACTAATTCTTGATCTACAGACGCTTGCCACGAGGCAGGTTGAGGTTCTACTAATGACCCGGTAGAACTTTCTGTTCTATTAAATGAAGCAGCAGGCTTACCAAATTCTCTAAGAAATAATTCTAACTCTTCAGCATCTGGATTTCTGAAGTCATACTTACTTTCTGTTCTAGGCTCTGATTGAAAAATACCATGTATCCCATATGCAACAACAGCACCATCAGCATTTATTAAAATATCATTAAGTATTGCTGAAGCAGCTGCACATGGCGTACAACTTACCCCTGTCAATTCTTCTATCATTATCACCCGTCCATCAGGAACTTCTATGGGTCCAGGAATAGGCGTTTCTATTTCATTACACGAGTATAATACTAACAATAAACCAAACAAGTAAATAATTGAATTCTTCATACTTTATAATTAAAAAGTTGAATTAAGTGTAAAATTAAAACCACTAAATGCAGGCTCTAACCTACATATACCTCCACTACATACGATACCCTCTACCTGCTTAATATAACTTAATGAAAACCGATTAGTCTTCTGAGTATAGTATATATCAAATCTTGGGTAATGTAATAGTTGCTTCTCGCCATCTGCATTAGTAGGCGTATTCTTACCTGCAGAAGAATTATACATATCAGAAGCTACAAATGACCAATGCGGTGCAAGATTTAACTCTAATAACGCAAATACCCAGTTGCCATAATCTTGCTTAAATCCCGCTTTCTCATCTTCTCCTATAAACATGAGTTGAGACTCAAATCTCAGAGATTTCTTTCTACCAATTTTATATAGAATATCAACATATGGTGTTATCGTCTCTACTAATGGAACACCTGGCTTAACCTCATATAATTCTTGGTTATAATTGACCATTTGTAGTCCACCTTTTAACTGTAGCTTTCTACTGTATTTATAAAATAATTCTGTGTATATCTCTCTATATAACTTCTCCCCTTCTAAGGAGTTAATTGTAGATACATTGACAAGTGTTGTTAATTTTTTATTCCATCTATACTTCACATCAACTTGAAATGCTTGCTCACTTAACAGTTGTGTCGCGGGAGAATATCTTGCAGTTAATCTGTATGTATTATTTCTATTCATAGGAGGGATATAAGTTATTAGCCCTCTTAATAAAGTCAATTGTGGATCTGCTCTAAATTCAAAGTTCTCTGTACGTTTTCCTTCTACAGTTATACCTAATCCGTTACCCGCATAGCTTAAGCTTGAGTAGAAAACTGTTCCTGCCTCTCTTACCCATCTACCATCAGTGGTACTGCCGTCACTGAGGATAAGTTCTTTGAATGGATTAAAGAAAGATTCGCCAGACTTATAGGCCGCCTCTGCATACCAAGATAATGATCCATAATGCACGGTGTTATATAACGAATATGCAAAAGTATTTCTCTTAAGCCCGAATCGTTGCTCTTCTACATAATTACGTATCGATGAGCCTATCTGATTGACAGCTTCTTGATTCAATGTTCTATTAACCATTCCTATACCTGGAGCCAAAGTCAAATGCCTATCTTTCTCCGGATCACCTAAGTCAATAAACCCCTCTAAGGTTGCCCCTTTTATAGTAGGCTCATATTCACTAAACAAAAATCGCTGTCGTCCTGCAAAAGCCTTGAGCTCCCACTCGTCACTCAACCTATAGATCAGCCTTCCTCCATACAATGCATTATCTATAAGTAGTGGCCTCTCCTCATACGCTCTGTATATTATACCAGAACCTATCTGATCATATATATGCCCAATTTTAATAGACAGTTTTTCCATTCTTTTTTCAATGTGCCATCTGCCTACACCTTCGTCAGTATAAGAATCATTGGGATTAAGAAGGTTAGAGTTATTGAACATATCGAACCTGACACTTAAGTCAAATCCATTTAGGTTATATCCTAAATCTAACCATGACTGTACACCGAATAATCCAGAATCGTATTGTGGAATATTAAATGCCCCAATTAATGAATCCCTTATAAATACATTGGCGGAAGTCTGAAAGCCTCCTGTAAAGGAGCCTTTATCCTCTTGAGCTGTTATCAATGTAGAAGATAACAGGCAGAGTAGGAGAAGTAAATATTGGCAGTTCTTAATCACTATCACTTAAATTTAGTAGCTAAAGATGCTCAATATAATTACAATAGAATAAATTTCAAATGGTGTCCGAAAGACATAACTGCTTTTTTCATAACTATTACCCTGCAAAAACGGCAAAAGTCATATTAAGTCGCAAGTCATAAGTTGTCGGAGGAGGTGTATTAAATTCTAATTTTGTCTCGATTGTAGCCTTATCATTGATGATTTTTCCCTTTAAATCTACTATAGAATTAAATAATCTTATTTCCTTTTTTTCTCCAATAGGAACCAGATCAAGGTAGAATAATTCATTCCGCTTACCATTCTCCTCAACTAAGAACACATTTACACCTCGTATAAAAGCAAGATCAAAATCTCTACCACTTCTAGGTATAAGTGTAGCCCTTCCAGCTACGAACATCTCTATACTGGCCTCATCTATACCTGATGCTGATAGCTGAGAATCATATAGTATCGGTGTATTCTCTTGGATGAAATAATGTGACTCTATAGTACTAAGGCCTGCTGGAACTGAGAACTCCATGAACGTACCTATCTCTAAGGTAGGCTCTTCTTTGCCACATGAAACTAACGACACAAGGATCAGAAAGAGAAAAAATAGTTTTATTTTCATCAAATAATTTTTTGTGAGCATTACCTATATATTACTTCACTGACCATATAACGCAGTTTGCTGCAATAAAGTGCACATGCTAAAATAATAAAAGAATGGGAACACAGACTGTAACATCATTAGACGATATCAATCAGAAGCAACAATTCATAACCTCACTCCTAAATGATATAAGGTCACTCGAGTATATGCTTGATAATGATTGGTTTGAGAAAGGCGTTACCAGATTTGGATCAGAATTAGAGATGGTTCTTGTAGATAACGCTACACTTAAGCCGACTAATATAGCAACCAAGGTTTTGTCAAAAATGAAAAAACACAAATGGTTAGAAACTGAACTAGCAAAATTTAATCTTGAGATAAATCTGACGCCTAGAGAATTAAAAGGTAATAACTTTTCTATTATGGAAAAGGAGATCCAGGATAGACTTTCTATTCTAGACAAAACTTTGTCAAGCTTTAATGCCTCTTATATACTAACAGGCATACTGCCTACGATTCAGAAATTCCACCTCAATGAAGAGAATCTTACTCCAAGGAAAAGGTATTACGCCCTCATACAAGCCATAAAGAATCTCAACCTCAATAAAGACTTTGAACTAAAAATATTGGGTATTGACGAACTATTCGTAAGACATGATTCTCCTCTCATAGAAGCGGCTAATACGAGCTGGCAGATACACCTACAGATTGCTCCACATGATTATGTCAAAATGTATAACATTGCACAAGCTCTTGCAGGACCGTGTATTTCTTTATCTGCTAATTCTCCCATTGTATTCGGTAAGAGACTGTGGCATGAGTCTCGTATAGCCATGTTTGAGCAAGCCTTAGATACTCGTAGTACACATGAGCATATGAGAGAACAGAGTACTAGGGTTTCATTTGGAAAAGACTGGCTTAACGGCTCTATATTAGATATATACAGAGAAGATATATCAAGATTCAAGGTCATACTAAGTTCCCTATCTGAAAAGAATTCTTGGCAAAAAGTAATGAAAGGAAAAGTGCCAGACTTAGACTCATTACTTGTACATAACTCTACTGTGTATAGATGGAATCGTCCTCAATATGGCATAAGCGATAACGGGCAGCCACATCTCAGAATAGAAAATAGAGTCATGCCAGCTGGCCCTACAGTACCTGATCAGATGGCCAACGCCGTATTCTGGCTAGGAGCTATGAAAGGCATGTACGATAGATATGATGACATAAGAGACAGAGTAGAATTCTCATCTCTTAGAGACAATTTTGGCCGTTCTGCAAGATTTGGATTAGAAGCAGATTTCAGTTGGATTAAAGGTAAGAAGATCCACGTAAGAGAATTACTCAGAAAAGAATTAATTCCAATGGCCAAAGAAGGTCTTAAATCCTATAAGATTAAAACTGCTGACATAGATAGATATATCGGAATATTAGATGATAGGGTTAAGAAGAAAACAAATGGTGCCATATGGATACTCGACTCTTATGCTAACTTACTTAAAGGAAATACACCAAAAGATGAAACTTTATCTGTCCTTACACATGCAATCATGAAAAATCAAAAATCTAACATTCCAGTTCATAAGTGGAAAAATGCAAGTATCAAAGATCTTGTAGACTATCAACCTTTAGAACTAAAAGTTTCTGAGTTTATGCAGACAGATCTATTTACGGTAGATAAGAATGATATCCTTGAATTGGTGGGAGAAATTATGGACTGGAAAAAAGTAAGATATATGCCTGTAGAAGATAGTGAAGGAAATCTTCAAGGTCTTATGACATCTAGAGTGCTCACACGACACTTTCTTAATACTGCCCACCATCAATCAGACAAAGTTGTAACCGTAGAAGACGTTATGATAACTAATCCTGTTACGATAGAACCAGAGACAAGTATTATAGAAGCAATGAAAGTCATGCGTAAGAACAAAATAGGAGCCATTCCTGTAGTGAAAAACAATATTCTTGCAGGTCTAATTACAGAGACAGACTTTCTAGATATAACAAGTAGTTTGTTAGAACGACTACATGCTCAAAACAAGAAGGCATAGATGCTCTATACATGAAAAAACTATATGCTGCAACTGTTACCCTATCTCTGTTGTGTATTCTCATGCTTAGGCCTGTCCCTCTCCCTACCAAAGACAATACATATACAGATATAGTTATAATCAATCATATTTATGAAGGTTCTTCCAGTGATATCATATTTGAACTAAATGGTATTAAGAAGAAGCCATATATCAATCGAGGAATTGAATTAGGATTAGATATTAATCATCTACGTAAACACTTAATAGGGAAACCTATATTGATGACATTTATTAAACATTGGACACCACTATGTTCTAACAGATCAATAGCTCGAATTGCTTTATCTTCAGGAGAAAAGATACTCAACAAATTAGAAAGTTAATTCACCTTGGACAAGATATCGTCTATGATAATCTTGCTATGATGCCTTGTATTCTCTATGAATAGCTCACTGGTACTTGTTCCAGAGACTACTACTCCGGCCACGTATATATTTTTCATATTAGTCTCCAAAGTATTAGGATTAAGAATCGGCTTTCTATTGTCCCGCTCGTCTAATTGTATTCCTACATGCGATAAAAATTCAAAATCTGGAAGATAGCCCGTCATCGCAAGGACATAATCATTTTCTATTTCCTCCACGCCATCTGGTGTGTCAAGGACTACATAATCTTCAGAAATACTTACTAATCTGGTGTTAAAAAAAGCTTTAATAGATCCTTCCTTTATCCTGTTTTGAATGTTAGGTAGTATCCAGTATTTAACTTTGGGATATAAATTTTCTTTTCTTACCGCCATAGTCACATGAGCTCCATTATTCCATGTCTCTAATGCGACATCACATGCTGAGTTAGCTGCACCCACAACAAGGACATTCATCCCAATATAGGGGTGAGCATCATCATAATAATGCTTTACTTTAGGTAAGTCCTCTCCGGGTATATTTAATTTTCTATAGTGATCATAGAACCCAGTTGCTATGACTACATGCTTAGCCTGATATCTACTATTGTCATTGATTTGATAATTATCACCTACTTTATTTATTGCATTAACCTTGCATAGATATTTAATTTTTAATCCGTAATGAGAAACTATACGTCTATAATATTCTAATGCCTCAGAACGTGTTGGCTTATCGTTATGTGATATAAAAGGAATCTCACCTATCTCTAAGTTTGTAGAGGTAGAAAAGAAAGTCATATTAGATGGGAAATTATAAATAGAATTTACAAGCGTGCCTTTCTCGATAATGATATAAAATAGACCTCTCCTTTTTGCCTCTATAGCTATCGAAATACCAGTTGGGCCTCCACCGATTATTATTAAGTCATACATTCTTCAAAGATATATTTATAAAAAAATGCCCGCCTGATTAACAAGCGGACATTACAAATATTTATTTTTTACTCGACTATCTCGATAAGGTTACACTTCCATTCCCTTTCACCTCATTACTATTATCATCCAAGTAAGAATAGACATATAAGTAGACATCTTCCTGGATTAAGTCGCCCATGTTATTTACTCTTCCATTCCATCGATCTATTAATCTTTCAGATTCGAATACCTTATTACCCCATCTATTAAAGATTTCAAATTTATACTCATCAGCAACAAATAATTCAGGGCATTCTACATATGGTCCAAAAGTCTTATTGATATCATTATCTGAGTTAGGAAAAAATATATTTGGAAATATAAGAGAAGAAAACTCACTAAAATTAACAGTCGTAATGGCTGTATCACTGGTACCACATTCATCAGTCACAGTAAGTGCATACTCTCCTGAATTTACAACATTAATAGAAGCCGTATTCTCTCCAGTAGACCAACTGAATGTATCAAAATTTACTGGGTTTCCTGAGTTAATAGATAACGGAAGTCCACTCTCACAATCAAAAGCTCCAGCAACTATATTTACATCTAATACAGGTGGTGCTAAGTCATCGTCTGTTACATCTACACTCACTTCTACTGTTTCATTACAGACATCTATAACTGTTACAGTATAAGTACCTGGGGTTGTTACATCTATAGCTTGTGTGCTTTCTCCTGTAGACCACAAATAGGATAGTACTTCTGAATCTGAAATTGCAGTTAGAATAACACTGCCATCAGAACATACTTGTGATAAGTCTTTATTTATTAATAGTGTAAAACCTATTAAAAAGTCATCAGGAGAAATAGAAACATTAGCCGTTGCAGTGTTATCACAATTGTCTGTTATTGTCACGCTATACTGTCCTGGAGTAAGTATTTCTCTTTCTCTGTCCGTAGAGCCATCTTCCCAAAGATAATCCCGAGCTCCTGCACCAGCAGTAAGCTGACCTGATAATATTATAAAGTCATCCTCACATATAAAGTCAGTATTAACATTAATTTGTGCTTCAGGAAAGTCCAATTGAGAAATGTTACTCGTGTCACACAAAGTATAACATATACGATCCCCTATTGTAACAGTAACAGAAAAATCTCCCTCTTCCATAACAGTTATTCTATCTGTAGTCTCACATGTACTCCATATATATTCCGTTGCTCCAGGCACAAAGCCTACTATTTCAAATATTATAGGATCTTGAGGACAAAAGGAAGTATCTGCCAGAGACAAGATAGGTGTATTAAACCCATTAAAAGTTTCACTCTTAAGCTCAAGTGTATCAAGTACCCCGAACATTCCAATC
>CALLAG010000275.1 GCA_938002705.1 uncultured Saprospiraceae bacterium
CAGTATTACGATGGTTGGGGATCTCCTCCCCAACCTATTTTTATTTATAACAATTAAATCTATAAGCAAATGAAAAGAGACATGATCTTTTCGGGCTTGATTGCTTTAGTTGTAAGTGTATCAAGCTTCGGAATCCTAAAAATAATCGATAAAGAAGATCGTACTGTAAGAATAGAACACGTAGATGCTACGCCTTCTAAAAGTGCAGTGTATAGTATAGATCACGATGGCAATGCTGTACCACTGGATTTTCATGAGACAGCATCTAACGTACTGGAAGGTGTGGTTCATATTAAGTCTACGCAATTGATCAATCAGGGCAATAGTACTTACCAGTACAGAAGTATTCCAGATCCATTTAGAGAGTTTTTTGGACCTCAGATGGAGCGACAGTTTTTCTTCCCTAATAGAAATAAGTTAGAAGATGAGAAAATACCTAATAGAGTAGGGAGTGGTTCTGGTGTTATTATAAGCGATGATGGATATATTGTGACCAATAATCATGTGGTAGCAGACTCTGATGATATAGAGATAACGCTGCATGATAACAGAACTTATAAGGCGATAGTCATAGGCACAGATCCTTCTACGGATCTAGCTCTGCTAAAGATCAAAGAAATGGATCTGCCCACTGTTCCATTTACTAACTCAAGTGATGTCAAGATAGGGCAGTGGGTGATGGCCGTAGGTAACCCCATGGGACTGAACTCTACAGTAACAGCAGGTATCATAAGCGCCAAAGGGAGAAATATAAATATCTTAAAAGATAAATACGCTGTAGAGAATTTCATACAGACGGATGCCGCAATTAATCCAGGCAACAGCGGTGGAGCACTTGTGAATCTTAATGGAGGGCTTATAGGGATTAATACGGCTATAGCGAGTCCGACAGGTTCTTTTGCAGGCTATGGATTTGCAGTACCATCTAATATTGTAGAGAAAGTTATCACAGACTTGATGGAGTATGGGACAGTCCAGCGAGGTGTCTTAGGCGTAATGATTAGAACCTTAGATAGTAATCTCACTAAGGATAAGTCTATAGATATCTCAAAGGGTGTATACGTAGATAGCTTAATGGCTAATAGCGCTGCAGGAGAAGCGGGTATCAAAGTCGGTGATGTCATCATTAAGGTAAATGATGAAAAAGTGAGCACTTCTCCTGAACTCCAAGGCGTCATCGCCCAATATAGGCCCGGAGAAGAAATTGATATTTATATCTACAGAGATGGTCGAGAGGAGGTCAAAAAAGTAAAACTCAATAGTCGTGATGGACTGAACTCCGAGATGAGTAAAGATCAGAGCCAGCTTCTAAAAATGCTCGGAGCACAGATGCAAGAATTAGATGATCAGGACCTTAAAGAATTAAATATCAAATCCGGTGTCAAGGTAGAAAAAATAGTCTCTGGTAAAATCAGAAAACATACTCAGATGAGAGAGGGATTCGTGATTACACATGTTAATAATAAGTCCGTAAAAAATCTAAGCGATTTGCTCGATAAAATAGAGGACTTAGAAGGTGGTATTATGATAGAAGGTGTCTACAGTGATATCCCAGGCAAATACTATTATGCATTAGGACTTTAAAATATATATGGATTATGAACAATGAAATGATAACCGATGATGAGATAACTATCCAGTGGGTGGATAGAAAGGATGATAAATATATAGTGAAATTCGAGTCTATAGAAGTACCTATAGAAATGAATAGTGGTTATTATAACAGCATGATCAAGCCATTATATAATTAGAGAAGGTTTCGGTTTATAGTTTTACAGCACCCTTATCATTTATTTGATAAGGGTACTTTTATTATAATATGGAGTAGTGACTACTGTACACTGATGCTCACAATTCGAAAAAGAATTCTTACATTCAGTAATTCTGGATTTATAAGAATAAAAATCATGATTAATCTTTTTCTAAAAGCGAAGCACTGGCAACTATTTTTAGCCATAATTGTAATACCGTTTATTATTTATATGACTTTTATTGGTGTGGTTATCTCCAGTATGGTGGGCAATGATAATCCTGACCCCGGTATTTTCTTAGATATGTTTTCGATCTTTCCTCTCGTTATCCTTATTACAGGATCCATACAGTTTACATGGTTTTGGTCGGTAGGTGTTGGGCTTAATAAGAAAATTCCTGATGGACTTAAGCTTAATGTCCATAGATTTAAGATGGCTTTCGTCTGTGTAATTGTGGGGATGATAGCCTACTTGTACATGATATATTCATTAATCAAAAATATAGCTTTCGCAACACAGCAAGATTATAACCCAGCGTTACCAGGACTTATATTTCCGTCAGTATTGATTCTCATGTTTTCAGTATTCTATATCTATTATTTTGTCGCTAAGACGATAAGGACAGCTGAGCTACAAAAAGATATTACCGTAGGTGATTACATCGGAGAATTTTTCTTGATTTATTTCTTTCCGATAGGCATATGGTTTATACAACCTAAGATCAACAAGATGGTGCAAGAAGATTCTGAGCGAGATGAACTCATCGATATATTATAGTATACGCGTATAATCAGAATCGATATGAAACTTAACTATATAATTACCCTTTTGCTTTTGATAACTCAGGTAGCGTGTGCTCAGACTAAAGTGACTTTTGAGGTAGATAAAGTACCAGATGATACAACTCAAAAAGTAGGCATAAGAGGTAATCTAAAACCACTGTCCTGGGATAGTACTATAGAACTTGATTATGTAGATAGCGTCTATACTACTACAATAGACTTTCCAGATTTGGAAGATCAGTTGGAGTTTAAGTTTGTTAGATACAATGCTGATGATAGTCCAACCTGGGAGACGATCGACAATAGGAAGCTGAAATTAGTAGCTGGTAAAAATTATACTTCAAAAAATTCATGGAATCAAGAACAATTAATTGATGTCAGTAGTCTGGAGAAAATACCTTCATCAAAACTCCTCGAAGATTATAAGCTTATAGAACTGATGGTCCTGGATGTGCATCCTGGGACTTATCGATATAATAATAAAAAAGAGATAGAGAGTGCATTAAAGGAATTGAAAAATAAATTCAGTAAGTCATTAACATATGGAGAAGCCTATTTAGCTATTTCTAAAATGACAGCGTTGCTTAAGTGTGATCATACCAAGGCTGGGTATAATAATCAGAATGTTATTATTAATAACGTTATCCATTATCAGAAGGATAAGCTTCCATTTGCTTTTAAGTGGATAGGTGATAAGATGATAGTAACACGCAATGCATCAGGTGAAAAAGCGCTTGATCAGCATCCATCTATCCTCAAGATCAATGATGTCGATGTAAAATCGATAATGAAAAATATGAAAACATATATCGGGGCTGACGGTAGTACCGATGCTAATAGGATATATAAAATGGGACTTAGTGCTTATGACTTCAGATATCATGCATTTGATATTTTTTATCCATTGTTGTATCCTATGGATGGTGACTCTGTAAAGTTAGAGATTAGACAATATGAGGGTGATACAACTGAGACTATCTATGTGGCACCTTTGACACGCGAAGAACGTTCTGAGATTCTAACCACTCGATATGTTGATTATCCTATAACGAGAGATGACTTATGGGATTTTGAAATGTTAGATGATCATACAGCAATACTTACAATAGGTTCTTTCGGCCTTAATGGATGGAAAGCGATGACTTTAGATTATAAAGAGTTCTTAGCTAACTGTTTTGAGGAATTGCAAGATCGTAAAATAGATAACCTGATTATCGACCTACGGGAGAATACTGGTGGTGCTGATGAGATGGCTGATGAGTTGTTCTCTTACCTAAGCGAATATAATTATGATTATGATAGGGAGGGGAGGACACGATATCTGAAATTTCCAGAAGCTTTAAAGCCTTATATCAGAACTTGGGGTGACTCGCCTTGGTACTATAATCTCAATCCGAAAAGTAGAGAGCCTGTAGATGGCTACTATATTTTTAAAGATAATTTCAAAACCAAAAAAAGAAAATCTAATAAGAATATATATAAAGGCAAATCATATCTTCTAACAAGTTCTGCTAACACCTCATTAGCTTACTATACTGCTTATAGATTCAAATATCAAAAACTCGGACCTATTATAGGTCAAGAAACGGGAGGCAATCTTAATGATATAAATGGTGGGCAGATCATCTTCATGACCTTACCTAATTCTACAATAGAAATAGATTTTCCAGTGATGGGTGGATTCATTACTGAGCCTCAGCCTGATAAGGGTGTGATTCCAGATGTTGAAGTAATATATGCGTGGAAAGATATAATAGATAATAGTGACATAGAAGTAGAAGAGGTCTTAAAACTTATAGACAGAAGGTAATGCGAGTAGGTATATTAGGCATAGGAGCTATAGGCTCAGTGATTGCTCATTGTTTAGAATTGCATCATGATGTTTATTATTTTAATAGATCTACTAAATCTAAGATTAAAGTCAAGAAAAATAATGATGTCTTGATTAGGAAAATAGAATTATCTCTTGTTGATAAAGTGCCTACTTTAGATTGGTTGATAATTTGTCTCAAAGAGTATCACTATTCTGATGCTCATGATACATTACAATCACTGATTACAACTGATACCAAAGTTGCAGTTATACGTAATGGGATTAATCTTGAAGAGCCCATATTAAGATATACGGATTCCAAAAATATCGTCGAATGTATTATTGATTGTCCAACCCAAGTACTAAATGATGGTATGTATCACCAATTATATGATCCTATAATTAAAGTCAGTAATGGAAAGCTTAGCTCTGAATTTAGAGGACTATTTCGGCTTGATCGGTTAGGTATAGTTGAAGTTGAAGATTATCATACTGAGAGCTGGAAGAAGTTGATTGAAAGTAGTGCAATAGGTAGTATTCTCTGTCTAACTGGAGAGACATGCCGTATATTTGAGAATTCAGAATTAGTCAATCTTTATGGGCTAATAATCGATGAAGCTATTTTGGTAGCAAAAGCAGATAACGCCAATATTAGTTTAGAATTTAAATCTGAATTAGTACAAAAACTTATTGCATACCCACCTGATAAGGGAAGTTCTATGCTTACCGACAGAATTAGGGGTTCTCTCATAGAAGTCAATGCAAAGAATGGGATTATCTCTCAAGTAGCTAAAAAACATAATATAAGAACAGAATTAAATGATACACTTAGTTTGCTATTAAGGTGTATCAATATGAGATAGTATGATAAGTCATAGTATTATGTTTATTGCAGCATAAATATCCTTCGCCGACATTGCGATCATATATATGTATAACA
>CALLAG010000276.1 GCA_938002705.1 uncultured Saprospiraceae bacterium
TGATATTTTTTCTAATTGGTGGTTCTCATCTATGTCATAGGTCAAGCTATCTTTTAGATTGTACTCTTGATGGATTGATGTATCCTGATTATTAAATACCATATACAAAAATGTATAATTAGTATAATCAAAATCCCTAAATTCTATTTTCCCTTGAGCATTAAGTTTATCATCTGAATTACTAAAATTGTACTCCGAATCGGTCAATGAAAGAGCTACTGATTTTCTATTACGCTTCCATGTACACAGCAGTGGAGATGATGAATCCTCATTAGATCCATGACCGTAGCTGAGCAATTGACAAGTGTTATCTTCATTTAAGATTAATCGATAATTGGCAGGAACGCAACCAGTTTTATCTGAAGTTGGATAGACTTCATATTCGCCTGGTACCAATCTATTGATAGCACATCCTTGCAAGATTAGTAATGCTAAGGTGCTGATTATTATTGCTTTATGGAGGAAGTGCTGTGTCATTCTATATACGATTTAGTAGCTATTCTACTAATATATACATATGTAGGCGGTATATAAAGGACGAACAAGACTTATTATCACTATAGTTAATTATGGTTAAATGTAGAAGCTTATAGGTTTGCTCATTTAATAAGGCTTACATTACACTTTCCTATTAGTACCTGAGGCATCATGCGCCTTCATCTTATGTACTATCGTATAATCATTTTCTTATTTTTCATTTTTTATAAATCAATAAACATGACATATTTTAAATATGTACTCGTGCTCGTACTCGTTACTTTCTCATTATCTATCGTATCAAGCCAGTCTGATACAAGGATGGAATTCTTTCCTGCTTCGTCAGGATATTCAGCTATGGTCAATATCTATTCTTCCTCTGATGGCACCTTAGAGCAGTATTATGTAGAAGATGGATCTTGGACACTTAATAAGAACGTTGGTACACCAGAGATTACCATCAATGGTGCAAATTATAGATTCCAATACACACCAGAAACTTCAGAGGTGATGGCAGACCTTTTCGTCTATTCTGTAGAGAGTGGAGAGTTTCAGTTTTTCTCACTTAAAGGCAATGAATGGATGGAAAATTCATTAATGCTAAAAGGTAAAGCTTCAATAAATTCTAAAAATATAAGAATGGATTATTCTCCAGCAATTGGTAATAGTTCTGCCTTTATAACAGCCTATTCTATTGATGGTAATCAGATGTCAATAATGCACTTGGTCGATGGAGCATGGTCTCATATCGAGTATTTTCCTAAGATGATAAAGTAGAAATATTTTCTACATAATTAGATAGAGGGTACCTCTATCTACTACATTGTTGGCTAAACAGAAAATTGAAATTTTCTTAAGCTAATAGAATTAACATATACTGCGTTGTTCATCAGTCATTTAGCGAAGGCTATAATCCCTCTTCTCGCCTTGTCAATGTTCATTTTATTCTACTTTCAACTCAAGAGGCAGTAAATTAGAAGTACCCCACAGTTTAAGCCTCTTTGATTAACTATCAGAGAGGCTTAATATTTTATAATAATTTGTTACTTATAGAATTAAAAACTAACGATTTAGATAGCATCTTTTTTCATCTGACTTAGGACAATAATAGATCCTATCAGAGCAGGACCAAAAACCAAGAATCCTCTCTGCATAATAGTAAATGTAGCGATGTAGTCATCAGCTAATATTCCCGACATCAGACCTGCAAGACTAATCTCAGCAATACCACTTCCCCCAGGGCTTGGGGCAAAATATAGAAGTAGATAAACTATAGATTGTATCGCTATGATCGTCCAGAAATCAGCTTCTACGCCAAGAGCCATAACAATTACAAAGCCTAACAAATATTTATTAAAGTAGAGGGCTATAGTAATTATGAAACTATAGATCATTAGTTGCGGATTAGATTTCAGAAGTGTAGTACAGTTGTTTCTGTACTCTATCATTGTAGATTTTGCTTTGATTCCAGCTGCCACAACCTTAGCTTTCCATTTTTTATTTATCCCTCCTACTAATGATGCTACCGCTGTGATTATCTTTTCTAATAGACTTGGAAAAAATAATGCGATCATAATGATGGTAAATAATGTCGCAAATATACTTAGTCCAAATTGTGCTAAATAAGTAATGAAACCTGTAGGAATACGTTCCCTTATTATACTATAAGCGATCAAGCCGGATATAGGAAAAAATGTCAATGTAGATATCCAATTGATAAAACTTATGGTAACGGCATCACCAAGTTTGACACCATTTTTTGTGTAAATATATAACTGAGCCAGACCACCTCCTGATTGTGATGGCGTTACTGAACCCATGAAGATATTAGCCAGATTAGCTCTGAATGATATCCACTGTGACATGCCGGGATATAATACTCTTGCGAAAATATGATTACGCCATCCACCGATTAAGAGATCTAAGATCATAATACATAATGCAAGTAGAATATATTTGAATTCTATTCCTTTCCATACTTCTAACGTATTGCCAGTATTGGTATATAAGAAGATACCTACCATTGTAATGATAGATATAGCTGCAAAGTAGAAAATCCCTTTTTTGATAAGCGATCTACTAAATGGTTTTTTCTTTTCTAATTCAGCTTCTTCGATTGCACTCATATCTTCTTATCCGAGGTATTCCTTAATGATTGTATGTATCTCGGTAGTTCTTACAGGATTAGGTAATAAGTTGGGTTTATTAATCAGTAGAGGAACGTAGAGATGATCTTTATGCAGTGATCCATGCGAGCCGAGGTGTTCTGGTATCTCCCAGAAGTCTCGGAGGTCATAACCCACATTGGCACTCACAACGACATCGCCAGCTCTATGACTTGAGAACAATTGTTTGATCTGATATAGTGCATCTGGATAATCTGTATCGTAACAATATTCAAAAGCTTCTTGGTCATTAAGATTACATTCTACATCTGATATCTGTAGTGGATTAGCGCTTATAGCTTTGTAACCCATTACACCATCTTTTATATTAACCACTGCTTCTCCATCCTCATTGATGATCATGATATCACTTTCGTTTTTTCTCACAAGGATAAAGTCTATAGCTGGATTGCTAATGAATTTTTTGATGCTCTTTCCATGCTTTTCTATGAGCGGTCCATAAGTGTAATCTTCCTTGATATCTAAGAATGATACTGAGGCATAGGAGTTCCCAGATATGAAGACAGCCACCTGTGGCATGATAGTAAGTATAGCAGGGTAGGCTAGTGTTCTGTATCCTTCTTTCTTAAAGAATGTAGCTACATCAAAATGTACCTTAGTGGAGGTCAAGCCATGATCACTGCCCATGACGATCATTGTGTCGTCATAGATGCC
>CALLAG010000277.1 GCA_938002705.1 uncultured Saprospiraceae bacterium
GACATCTGGCTCGTCGAAGTTCCACTTACATACTTCCGTAAATGGCTCAAACCATGTAAAGTATTCTGCCTGTTCTTTCCAGAACAGTTCTGGATTTTCTACGCTTTTCTTGTAGGTAGCTTTGTAATCTTCTAAGTCAGATATCTGACATGTCATAATTTTAGCTTTTTAGAATTTTGGTTATTAATGCTGCACATACTATAGAGACAAGGCCTAATCAAATAGCATAAGGATAAGCTCCATACAAGAACTGACCGATGCAGAAGAGAGCAGCATATATCATAATACATCCGAGGAACATCATCAGGATCTCTTGTGATAATCGTGATTCTGATCTCAGTGAGCTTGAGTCAGAGTTACTCGTCTCACTATTAGTATCAAGGATATTTTTGTTACTATAGCTTACAGCGTTGTAATTGCCTAATTGGTCGATGACAGCTTGCCAGCCATTTTTATGTGGACGGATAAGTCTATAGAATCTTGTAAGTGTCTCCATCTGCGTAGGCTTAGTCAGGAAGGTAGTTAGTATCCATGCGATGGTGGTGATCGCTACACCGATACACATCTTCTGATAGGGTTCTAACGTACCTGAGTAGATAAGCTCAAAGTAGAAAGCTATTATAAATGAGACGACCATAGCGATAATCTCACTGTATGCATTAATGCGCCACCAGAACCATCTGAGCAGAAATAGTAATCCTGTGCCAGCACCGATCTGTAATAGTATGTTGAATATCTCCATGGCACTCGTAAGAAATAAGGAAAATATTGCGGCAAGAATCATAAGGATGACAGTTGATATTCTTCCTATAGTAACTTGTGTCTTTTGATCAGCTGTCTTATTTATAAATCTGACATAGAAGTCATTCACAACATAAGAAGAGCCCCAGTTAAGATGTGTGCTGATAGTAGACATCAATGCTGCAATAAGTGCTGCGATAACAAGTCCTAATAAGCCTTGCGGCAAATAGGTCAACATCGCTGGGAATGCCAAGTCATCTGCAAGTATACCGTCATCGATATTAGGGAAGGCAGTTTGTATCTGATCTAAATCTGGAAATATGATCAATGATGCCAGCGCTATTAATATCCATGGCCACGGTCTTAATGCATAGTGAGCAGCATTGAAGAATAGTGTTGCTTTGATAGCATCCTTCTCATCCTTAGCAGAGAGCATTCTCTGCGCTATATAGCCTCCACCACCAGGCTCGGCACCAGGATACCAGATACTCCACCATTGTACTGCCAGCGGTATAAGAAATAATGGGATGTAGACATTGGGATCATTGAAGTCAGGTATGAAATTAATCTTGTCTGCTACATTGGGATGTGTGATAAGATTAGATACGGAGCCTATCTCAGGAAGATTGATAATGTAGACGGCTGCTGCCACCATACCTATCATACTTAAGATAAACTGAAAAAAGTCCGTCAATATAACCCCTCTTAATCCTCCTAACGAAGAATACAATACAGTGACTAACGATACTAAGAGAACAGTCTGCACAGGTGAGATACCCAGCATGATACCACTGATCTTAATACCAGCAAGTAAGACACTTGCCATAATCATGACATTAAAAAACACACCCAAGTATATCGCTCTGAATCCTCTTAGGAAGCTGGCTTCTGGCCCAGAATATCTCAGTTCATAGAATTCCAGATCTGTAGTGATTCCAGATCGCCTCCATAGCTTAGCATAGACGAACACTGTCGCCATACCGGTAAGTAAGAATGCCCACCATACCCAGTTACCTGCGACACCATTCTTCCTGACGATATCAGTGACAAGATTAGGCGTGTCTGCAGAGAAGGTCGTGGCTACCATCGATACGCCGAGAAGCCACCAGGGCATTTCCCTACCTGATAAGAAAAAGTCTTTGGCACTGCGTCCCGCTTTTTTAGATGCCCAGATACCTATGATAAGTGTACCTGCAAAGAAAGCCACTATGATCAACCAGTCTGTTGTAGATATATTCATGGCTGTTAAGTTAATTAATTATTGGATTGTCGGCAAATAGGGTGGTCTGAATATTCTCTACCGATCTTTACTTAAGATTATTGGATTGAGTATCAGTAGACTCATCCTGTTATCGGTGGAGAAGCTCGGAGTCGCCTTGGTCATGTTAAGCGCAGCAGTTATTTATAGCTTATTAAGAAAAATGACTGAGCCTATTAGTAGGCAACATGTCTTCATTTGATAATCGAAATGACCCAGTGATAGGATCTTTGTAGATATATTTTATACAGGTTTTACTATCGATTATATCTTTATTATTGATACTTTTCGTGAAGTAGGTCCTTATAAAATCTAAAAATCATTATTTTTCAGAAAAATATAAAACTATGGAAGATTTCATAATAGAAGAATTCAAAGCGTATAAGGTCTTTTTGCTATCAGGAATAGAAAACGATGCCTCTATTCATATCAAAGTGGCTTCGGGAATTGCTGTCATTAGATTTTCTAATGGAAAACTACCTGACAATGCAGTTGTAACCAAAGAGAATGGGCTTAAGCTATTTAAGGTGCATGTTCCTACAGCTAATTTTCCATATTATGTAGATATTATGAGAAACGAGGGACCTTTGTTCTTTTTCTATGATAGTAAGGATAATGTAAGTTATATAACGACGACTGACGAGCCAGTAGGAGAGGGTGAGTTGTCCTTCAGAGCTACATAGTTTATGGATCTATAGAAAAATAAGCATAAAAAAAGGGAGTATAACTTAGTATGTTATACTCCCTTTTTTTGATAATAGAGTTTGTAATCTATTTTTTAGGCTCTTCCAGCATTTCTGGATTAGATAGAGTTATGATTCCAGCCTTGTAATCCTCTATTAATTTATCACTTTTTATTCTGGACTTTGCATTTGACATAGTGTATTTAACGTTAGTCCATTTTCCTACGTGACTCATGATCTTTAACTCTGGCTTCATAATATTGTTTGTTTATTTTGGTTAGCAAATTGCATTTCTTCTTTCTTACTCTTAAGCTGTAATCTCTTCGAGAATGGATAAAACTTTTCTATCCCCTTATTGAATATAGACTTCACCTTTATTTTTAGTTTTCCTCTCGGCTTCTTATGTTTCATGTTCCTTTCTTTGTGTATTAACACTTAAAGTACTGATATCGTTCGGTTTATCAATTATTAGGCTTGATTGTAGCGATGACTCAGGGTTATCCATGATACATAGCAGACTGTATTATAGTGATTATACTGATGAATGACGTATATGTCTTGTTTAATTTTATATAATAAATATATGGTACTCAAAAACCGATCTCGAACAGTATCACGTATAATGGAGTATAGATGTATACAGAATATGTTTTTTTTAAACCAATAAAATTATTACCCATGAGATATTTAACAACAGCACTTTTGCTTATTTGCTTATCCCAATTAGCTACTGCTCAGAACAGTGTCAATAAAATAATTTTAATTAACGGTATTGCTACAGAAGTAGTGATTACAGAAAGTGGTGATATAGAGAAGGTAATAGATACAAAAAATAACTATATGAGTGATTTTGAAGCACTTCCAGCCGATAAATCAAAGCCAATAGCATCAGCAAGTTCTAATTATCCTACATCTACAGTAGAAGCGAATAATAGAGTATACACTGTCCCAGCAAAGAATTATGTATCATCAGATAATGATAAGAAATACTCGCAAGCAAAAGAACCAACCAATATTAAATAATGGAATTCAACTTACAATGGCTTACACACCTTTAATACAAATTAACCTATAAAAATGCGGTAATTCGCATTATAATTTATTCCATATCTGTGTTAGAAAGCCTCGCCATAGCTAAGGCTATGTCTACGTTTTCTGCCTTGATCTGAAAAAAATTTTATGAGCGATCTTATCTGCCCTTTCATAAGTCAAATTGTATAAAAGCGAATTTTAGAATTTAATAGAACCATTTCGTTCATTTCTTATGAACGACAGAAGCCAACTCTGCACTAAGGGTTGGCTTTTTAATTTTGTAGTAATACCTTTCAAAAGTTCTTACTTTTCTATCTATAAAATCTTTAGTTTTGTGTCAATTAGGCTGCGTAGTTCAACTGGATAGAATATCAGATTTCGACTCTGAGGGTTGCAGGTTCGAATCCTGCCGCGGTCACCAGAGTATCAAAAGTCTTTGCAATAGCAAAGACTTTTTTTATGCGTTATTGTCAAATGCGAAAGCATTTGTAAGATGATGCGTGAAAAAAGGAATGGCGTAAGCCAAAGGCTTTTGATATTGACCTTGGACTATCGCATGATCAATGTAATTAATCCTGCCGCGGTCACCAGAGTATCAAAAGTCTTTGTAATAGCAAAGACTTTTTTTATGTGTTATTGTCAAATGCGAAAGTATTTGTAAGATGATGCATGAAAAAAGGAATGGCGTAAGCCATAGCCTTTTTAATCTAAAATCCTCTACAACTCCATAACCACCTTCCCGATAGACTGTCTTGTCTCAAGATATTCATGTGCATCGGCGATCTGATCTACATGAAATTTCTTCGCTAATGTAGGCTTGATGATGCCCTGTTCTAC
>CALLAG010000278.1 GCA_938002705.1 uncultured Saprospiraceae bacterium
AAGTTCTGTCGCAATTGATCGTATCGGCGATTATATCAAATTGTGCAGTGATAGTATCTATCTTAACTGACTCATAATAGATAGCTTCACAACCAGTATTATCCATCACTCTGACTTCAAATACGCCTCTATGATCTATAAACGGTTCTGCTTCACTTGACGTGAATGTAGAGTAGATACTGCTCCATTGATATTGATAATCGGGGTTGGTGTTTTTGATGACTTTTACTTCGGGAAAATCACAATTGATAATGTCACCAGTGATCTCGATATCTGGAGCAAAGTGAAGATAGTCCGCCTTGATCGTTTTATCAACTTGGCAGCTGTCTGCAAAGGTAATTGTCGCCTTGTAGCTTCCTACAATAGATATGTCAGGATTCTGAATAGTAGAATTAAATCCCAATGGTCCGGTCCATCTTACAGCTATGATCTCATCAGGAGAAGTGATGTATAATTTGCCGACTTCGTCACAGGTAAGAGAATCCATTCTGAGTGTAACGATATGTTCTGGAATATCAGCTTCCACAACAATACTCGACTTCTTAGTGCAACCAAGCCGATTAGTGATCTCAAGATAATGTATGCCTGCGAAAGTGGCTTCGTGTGTAGGTTCCGTGCCTAATTCATCACCTGAGAAACTTGTCCATGAGTAGGTATATAAGTCAGTATTACTTATGCCTGTGGTGAGTAGTGATACTTTGTCAGTGCAGGTAATAACATTGGCAGAGCTTATATTAAAGTCTTCTACAGGAAGGTCTAATACCTCAATGGTAGCCGTCTGTGAGTTACCATTGCCTTGCGGTATTATCGTGAGTGTATATATCCCTGGTCCATCGACTGTTGCGTTTATATTAGAGTCATCTACGATAGAGGGCCCAGTCCATTTATATGATAGGACAGAGACATCAGTATCTACGAGGATGCTTATCTGATCAGCAGAACATAACTGATCTGATAGAGACAGATTAATAGCAGCACCTAATGGAGTAATAAGGCCTGATAATAAGCATATAGATATAGCATAGAAGCGCAATAGGAATCTTCTTAATCTCATATCTGGATTGAAATAATAGTAATAAAATAATAATGTAAGAGTATAAGGGAGAAAGGTAGGATATCAGTCGCTCTTAGCGACTGAATAATATTAAGACACAAAGTGAGCTTAAAGTCACCTATAATCATACAATTAATACAATATAAATGATTGATGTCAACTACTTTACACTTATTGCGTAAATTATTGATTATCAATAAAATAGAATTATATGCGCATCACCTTTTGTATTATTTAAACAAATAGCACCATATTTGTATTCATTATAATCAATACCAAATCCTTTTATCCTGTGAAAGTCTGTGATCATATAGAAAACGCCAAAGGCAAAACCCTTATATCTTATGAAGTACTACCTCCTCTTAAAGGCGGTAGGATGCAAGATATTTTTGATAGTCTTGATCCTCTGATGGAGTATAAGCCACCATTTATCGATGTTACTTATCATAGACAAGAGGTTGTCTTTAATATGAGAGAGAGTGGATATTATGAGAAGGTTTCTATCAGGAAAAGACCAGGAACTGTAGGTATCTGTGCATCGATCATGCATAAGTATGGAGTGGATGCCATCCCACATCTGATATGTGGAGGATTTACTATAGAAGAAACGGAAGATGCATTAATAGATTTGGCATTTTTAGGTATCGATAATGTACTGGCTCTGAGAGGAGATGCTATGAAGTTTGAAGGGAGATTCAATCCACAGAAAGGTGGTCATAAGTACGCTTCAGAATTAGTCGATCAGATGACTCATATGAATCAAGGTAAGTATCTGGATTCTAACCTAGCTAATGCGGCACCGACACAGTTTTGTATAGGAGTTGCAGGTTACCCAGAGAAGCACTTCGAAGCGCCTAATTTTGATACAGACTTAATGTATCTCAAAAAGAAGGTAGATGCAGGTGCTGATTATATTGTTACTCAGATGTTTTTTGATAATTCTAAGTACTTTGACTTCGTAGATAAATGTAGAGCTGCAGGTATTAATGTTCCCATCATACCAGGCCTTAAGCCAGTTACAAGAAAGTCGCAGCTCATAAGTATTCCGAGGATGTTCTTTCTAGACTTCCCAGAGGATTTCGTCAAAGCAATGAATAGTGCTCCCGATAAGGAGTCTGTAAAGCAAGTCGGGATAGAATGGTGTATAGCACAGTCAAAAGAGCTTAAAGCTAAAGGGGTGCCCGTACTACATTATTACACGATGGGAGACACGAACACCATGCTCAAGATACTAAAAGAAGTGGCTTAGGTAGTTATATAAGAAGGGTTTTGCTTTCTTTAGTTGTAAATGTTCGATTAATTGTACCAGCAAAAAACAATGACTATATTGATCAATCAAAAATATAGAATATGAAAGAATCTAAATTCAGTAACAAATCCTATTGGCCTATATTGGTCATTGTACTTTCTGTTGTAATGCTCATATTATCCTATAGCATCGATAATTTTTCTGTAAAAACAAAATTAGGTTTTGTAGGAAAGATAGGTCTCATTGTAGGTATGATCAGCTTATGGCTCTTCACTATATTACGAAAACGCGACCAGCAAAAGTAAATGTAGATCAATAAATGGGTGGTTGTTTTCTATGTTGTATGTACATGATTTTATATTAGACAAGGGTAGAAAAATAATTGTAGCTCGAAAACAAAACAGAACTAAGTCATTCCATATTCAGCCCAGGATTGTAAGTCTACATCCCTTGAACAATGATATATTAAAATTACCTAATAGGGTATTTAGCTTTCACTAGATTTAAATTGAAATTCAGAGTTAGATTGGCCTTAGTCATTTTAGGTAAATCATTTATTGC
>CALLAG010000279.1 GCA_938002705.1 uncultured Saprospiraceae bacterium
GTACCGTCTACAACAAACTCAAATGGTCCGCCTGCTAATGTTCCTCCTACTGCTTCTTCTCTTGTTACTGCTATCGAGTTACTTAGGTTAAAGCATCCATCTAATTGTGATACATTATTACCTGCGGCTAAGCCTGTCAAGCCATCTGAGTATGATAGATTCCATATCAAGCATACTCCTGCTCCTGCTTCGTCAAAGTTGACTACTCCTGGCATTGGCGGTAAGCCTAAAATATTGCCTTGATCATCTGTGATTACCCATGCACTATTCGCTCCACTGTTGCCAGTCAGCTCTATGCCTGATACATTATCTGCTTCTCCATCTACACAAAATGTAAATGGTCCTCCTGTTAAAGTACCTCCTTGTGCATTCTCTCTATTGACTGTAATAAAGTTTCTTGATATACTCTCACAGATATCATCATCTAAAGTTGAGATATTTTGTCCGGGTATCGGATCTTGCATTCCTTCTTGATTCCATCCCCATATGTGACATTCGCCAGCGGGTGCACCACTTAAGTCTAATGTAGAATTAGAAGAGGCGTCTGCAAATGCTAAAATATTATCGTTCTGATCTGTGATGATATAATAATAAGCTCCATTAGTAGAAGAAGTATTGTTAGTTACATCTACTAATATATTTCCTGCACAACCGTTGAATGTTGTCTGACCATTAGCCAAACTAACTGTTCCACCATCAGGTAGGAAGCTTGTTCCATTGACTTCACATATGCTTCCGCTACTAGCGCAAGATGCTGAGATCAGGATCTCATCTACATCCCATACCGCTTGCATAGCAAATATATCTGCTGGGCAATATGCGAGTAATTCAAAACTAAACACTGCAGACTGACTTACAGTAAAGTCAGGATTCTGCGAAAAATTAAATGACTGAAGAGTCCATTCTCTCGTTGTAACAAAAGCTGACTCCTCATATATAACTACTCCATCCTTAAGAACACGTATACCATACCTAGTAGGATAATTATTAATTCCACTTGCGCCACTTATCCAATCAAACATTTCTGGAGATTTCTCAAAGAAATCTAAGCTTTCTAATGTAGCTGGTAATCCAGCCTCTGGAGTCAGTTCTATATCAAATTTTACTGACAAGTCGCTGCCCGGATTATACTGACAGCTATCATCATATGATACACACATACCTTCTGTCCCTGATACACCAGGCGTACAAGAATGCTTATTATCTGCTGGATTAGACCTGTAGAGATTATTACCTATAACACCTAATGTTACTTCTGGACTATTGGATACTACTCCAGTAAATTCCGAGTAATCCATATTAGATCCATCACCAAAAAAAGATGTACAATCGTTTAAACTAAATAAAATAGTGGAGGGGTTGTTTCCTTCGTTTTCAGCGTAGGCTGAATTAGCAAACAAAAAGGAAAGTCCCAATAAGAAACAGAAGTAACTTTTAGACATATGAACTTTGATTTTCTTGTGTTAATAAAATGAGTATTACAAGGACTATGATAGTTATAATGAGATGGTTGCCTGAGTGATGAAAAATATCATAGTCATAATTAAAGTGACTAACACTTAATGATATCTTCACTTAAGATAGACTGCATTAAAGTACTGTCTAAGTCAAGGCCAGACATAGTATAGAATAATCGTAATATGAATCTGTGATATCTCAGGTAATAAAATCCTGATAGTAAAAACTGAGTTCTGCAACAGATTCACTATCGCATAACTGATGATTGATTTTTGATAAGATATGTAGTTTTTAATAACACCTTATGGATAAGCATAATATTGAGGGAGATGCTTATAGAGCAGATTAGATCCGCGAGTGATTAACCTCTAAAAATCTTCGGTATCCAATGATCATTTCCATCCTATCCCAATATCACATAGGCATTAGAGGCCTACAAAGTGGGTCAGGGAGAAATAAGAAAACACTATGATACTGTTAGAAACGGAAGTTATATCCTACGCCAACATTAAACTGCTTTAGGTAAGTCTGAGATCCTGTCATACCTGACTCCTTGATAGAGTTAAGCGACATACGTTGGTTAACAAATACTGAAAGATCAGAATTGTTACTTAGAGAATAGGCTATACCTGCTTCTGAGTAGTAAGTCCAAAACGAAGATTTGAAATCGTCCAAACTTTTTGGACTAGCAGATAGCTGATCCATTAGTTTGTCATCCATATAGATATCTGTCTCCATCTGATTTGTCATACCTACGGTCTTATTAGCACCTATTCCTGCACCTACATAGAATGCTGATCGAGACTCGGGATTAATTGTATACTGTAACCCAAGATCTAAAGAGACATAAGATAATGACTGAGTCGTAGAAGTCTTATTGACCATATCTTCTTTTGCGTTAAGCGTATTCTCATCCATAGCAAAAGATATATCGCTTGTGTAATTACCTAATGGAGTAGAGATCGTCATACCCGTCTCATAAGCGCCTGAGCCATTAGAATCAACAGTATAATTATTGACATCAATAGAACTTCTCTCTTGGAGCAAACTATTATTCCTTATTTTTTGAAATTGTCCTGTCGCTTTTATTGATACATTATTAGTAATAGATTTAGCCACATCAATAGATGCACCGAAACCTGAACAATACTGTTCGTAACCGGTCAGGGAGATATTTTCATTCGGTATAATATTATCCATACTTACAGA
>CALLAG010000280.1 GCA_938002705.1 uncultured Saprospiraceae bacterium
AGCTTCTTCTCATGGTTCAATGCTTTTCAACTCATGAAATGCTTACATTACCTAAGAGATAATGGCTTTCCAGATGAACCGGTTGACATTTGTACGAAAAAGCTGTTTTTGGAGTTGGGATTAGAGCTGCGTGATAGTCGAGTGGAGAATTTGGTTAGGATACGGGCGTATGATCGTGTTCGACTTTTCATCGCGAGCGAAGAATGAGCCGAGTGATCTTCAGATAGACAGAGAATGGTTATTCTTATTCGTTCAATTTTCTCTACTGAAGATCTTCTCTAGAGGCGGTCTGGTCTCCAGATGGTACAGATGCTGCCCCTTTTCATCGCGAGCGAAGAATGAGTCGAGTGATCTCCAGCTTGATAGAATATGCTATTCTTGTTCGTTCTATTTCTTGCCCCAAAGACCTCCTGTCGAGGCGGACATGTCTCCACAAGATCGGAGATGAAAAAGTAAAATCATTTATATTAGCAATTAGAAATAACTCATGAGAGATTACACTTTCTACGTTTATATAATATCTAATTCTAATAGGACAGTACTCTATATTGGATTTACTGAAAACCTTACTCGTAGATTATCAGAACACATTGAGAATAAGAAAACCAAGAAAACATTTGCCGGAAGGTACAATTGTGGAGATTTAGTATATTACGAAGTCTATCAGTATGTAAATGATGCTATAGCAAGAGAAAAGCAGTTGAAGAAATGGAGCCGTAAAAAGAAGGACGACCTAATCAAAAAGTCAAATCCGATGCTGCTATCTCTTAATGAGCAATTTTGGATAGATTAACATTTAAGCCCTTTTCATTTCGAACGAGGAACGAGTTGAGTAATCCTCATCTTTGAAAAGATGCTGTTAATGTAATAGAGTTTGCTCAATTACTACTGAAGATCTCTCCACAAGGTCGAGATGAAAAAGGAAAAATAACACCCCTTTTTCATCGCGAGCGAAGAATGAGCCGAGTGATCTTCAGATAGATAGAGAATGGTTATTCTGATTCGTTCAATTTTCTATACTGAAGATCTTTTCTAAAGGCGGACAGGTCTCCACAAGGTCGACATGAAAAGCATTTCTAATGCAAAGCAGCCCGAATCTCCAACCCATTAAGTATCTCAGCTTCCTTAACGATCCACCATCTCAGACGGTCATAGACAACATCCTCAGGGAAGTACTCTAAAGCCATCTTGACATAGATATGACCATGCTTCGCTTCGGATACCCATAGCATCTTGTAGAATTTCTTGAGTTCTTCATCCTTTAAGGCTTCTGCAACCATTTTGAAACGTTCTGCGCCTCTAACTTCTACTAATGAGGCCAATATAAGCCTATCCATGAATCGCTCGTCTCTACCGGAGTGACAGAGCTTAAGTAGAGCTTTGAGGTAGGGATCTTCTCCTATGGAGTGCTGTAAGTCTATGCCACGTGATTCCATGACCTTATAGACCATCTGAAAATGCTCTAATTCTTCGATGCCGGTCTCTATGAGTTCAGGTATGATTTCCTTTCTATTAGGATACTTAGCGACGAAGCTCATCGCCATAGCGGAGGCTTTCCGCTCACAATCAGCGTGATCTTGCAGGAAAGCATCAAAATCAGCCATTACAGCATCTACCCACTCTTGGCTGCTATCGCAACCTAAGTCAAGTGTTAATTGCATATGTTATTTTGGTATGAGCTATCTATTGGGAAATGAAATACATAAACAGCACTAATACTACAGTAATAATCGCCACAATGACGAAGAACTTCTTCTCTTGCTTCTTTTCTACGACAGCTTTTCTCTGTTTTTTTCTTGATTTTGCCATTTTTTAAATCAATTTATTGCTTTAGTTATAATTGTGACCTAAGATAGAAATATCTTAATTATCCCGATACATTATCACCAATTTCTCTTTTTATACTCATAATATTCCACAACCGTCTCATCTACCAAGATATCCTTTGGTCTGATCTTTTTCTTGAGCCTGATGCCCTCCAGAGTCCGACATCTACTGAGTGCTACATAGGTCTGACCATAATCGAAGGCACCTCTGCCCAGGTCCACTACTATATTATCAAAAGTCTTTCCCTGTGACTTATGTATCGTTATTGCCCAAGCTAACTTAAGCGGATATTGCTTAAATGTGCCTACAACGACGGTCTTAAATCTATCCGCTTGCTTCTCGTCTATCTCATACTTCATCATCTCCCATTCTTCTTGATCTAAGTCGATCTGCTTTTCTTGACCTTGGTCGATTATAGCGACTATTATCTTATCACTTTCTAATCTTACAACTCGGCCAAGTGATCCATTGACAAATCTTCCTTCTGAGTCATTTCTCACGAACATCACTTGCGCATCTTCTTTGAGCCAAAGATTAGTATCGGCAGGAGCTATATTCGCTTTGAAGTTACCAGTCAGCGTCGCCTTATATTCATAGAGTGGGGTAGTCAAGGATTTCAGTCTATCACTATTGATTGCATTGACGGTAGCATTAGTGGCACAGAGGGTTATAGCTAATGATTCTTCTTCGTCCTCATCTGCTGCTTCTATGTGCCTGGCATTAATCTCCTCCATATCATCCATATCTATCTGCCTCGTTCTGATATTGTCGAGTAGATTAATGAATCTGCGCTCATTCTGTCTGTATACCGTTCTGAGTTCTATCATACGGAGTTCCATCTCCTGGAAGACAAGCGCCGAGAAGAAGTAGGGATTGCCATATTTTTCCTTAAGGACCTGTCGCTCAAATTGTGAAGCAACGACAGGTGGCAACTGAAACAGATCCCCGAATACCACTATCTGCACCCCGCCAAAAGGAATATCAACTTCTTTATTTCGTCTAAGAAATACATCTATACAATCCATCATATCCGCTCTCACCATAGAGATCTCATCTATGATAAGAAGCTTGACTTTTTTATAAAAAAAATGATTCTTCCTCTTATGGATATCATTGGGATCTATCATCTTAGGAGGCAACTTAAAGAAGGAGTGAATCGTCTGTCCCCCCACATTAAGAGCGGCTACTCCGGTAGGTGCTAAGACGACTGCATTCTTCTTAGTCGTCCGCTTCAGAAGACTGAGCAAAGTAGACTTTCCTGTACCTGCTCTACCTGTGATAAAGAGATGCTCATTCTGATTCTCGATCAGATCAAGAATAGCATTAAATTCGTCGTTGATTTTGAATGGTGCTCTGTCTAACAAGGTTCTTTCTTCTGGTGTAAATATAGCAATATAGATAGGTCTTGTGTGGAGTAATCTAATATAGAAGATATTATGTTTTATGGAGGAATTGATATAATTACACAATATGATGGATTACATGAGACTATGAAGCACATGGAGCCATCAGTTGACTTATCAATAGATCTAAAATCTGAAACTTAATCAGATAGTCAAGCCACTACATATTATATAACTTTATGATCGTTGACATACAAATTATTACAAAATTAAATTTGAAATCTCTCATTTGAGATCATTATCAATTTATATACAAAAAATCAAGATGTATAATCTGTGTCAGTAGACACCAAATATTTGATACATTTGCAACATATTTCTTTCATATTTATTACAAAACGTACTAATGTTTATTGAAATAAAATATTCCAAAATTCTAAGAATGCACTTATACAAATTCTTGTCTCTATTATACTACGTTTTGACACTTTCTGTGATAAGTATCTACTCAAGTCACGCTCAATCTCAACAGGTTTCTGTTACTCATCTGGGCACTAATTCTATCACTTTTTCATCTATAACTGACGAATCACTTACGGCTATTGAACTATCAAATAAGGGACAGACAATAGCTATAAAGAGATCCGATTTCGAACAAGAAATTGTAGTTGACGGACTTGAACCGGGAACAATTTATAATGTAAATATTGTAGATAGGAATGAGGTCATAATCGAAACATTTCCTGTTGTGACCAAATCTCTATCGTCTGGTGA
>CALLAG010000281.1 GCA_938002705.1 uncultured Saprospiraceae bacterium
TGCGGTATTCTGAATACACTTGCTGGATTCGGGTCTGTCATATCACTAGCCATCTACATGGATGTCCTCAATATACCTGGACATATCGCTAATGCTACTAATAGAGTCAATATACTCGCCAGCAGCAACATCGCTGCAGTGACATTCTACAAGAATGGAAAATTAAAATTAAAGGGAGATGCCAAGTATATAGTAGTGACACTCATCGGAGTTATGGTCGGTGTGATCATCGCTTCATATGTCAATGACGCTCAATTTCGGACCGCTTTTAAGTACCTCTTAATACCGATACTCATATTACTTATTGCCAATCCTAAGAAATTTATGCATGTACTGGAAGACGAGAAACCTTCTTCTCCATGGATCATTATGCCTATGATTTTTCTAATAGGTATCTATGCTGGATTTATCCAAGCTGGATTCGGTGTCTTATTCCTTATGATTCTTGTTATGCTCGGCAGGTACAGTCTCGTGAGAAGTAATGCTCTTAAGATTGCTATCGTTGCCATCTACTCATTTTTCGTAGTAGCTTGGTTCTGGTGGCAAGGCATGATACAATGGGTGCCAGGATTAATCATGGCAATAGGACAATCTATAAGCGGATACATAACTGCAAAATATCTATCCAAATATGAAAATGCAAATAAGTTCGCTTACTGGTTCTTGATCGTCTTATTGATCTTGGTGATTATTAAGAATTTTGAATTGTATAAAGTGTTTGGGTAGTATTGGGTTTTTGTTTAGCTTGATTCTTAAGTATCACTTACAACTATCATTTCAATTTGATACCCAAATTCTTCATATCTAAATCCAGATCTTCTTTAGTGTAATGAAGATCTACATCTCTTTTAGATAGTTCTTTTTGAAAGTCAATTTGACTAAGATTAGCCAGTTTTCGTGCCTTACCAGAACTCAGTTTCTTTTTTTCATATAGAAAACATGCTAATTCTATAAGCAATTCACTGCCAGATAGATCAACCTTTCTTAATACTTCATCGGAGATTACAACAGCCATTTGGAATATTTTTACCAAGATAAGAACATTACTTTGATACTGTTTAGTTCATATTGCATAAAATTAACCCATGTCAATACAATTTCTTTACTGCAAAGTATCTATCCATATATGAGAATGCACCTTGATCGTGTTATTGAATTTGGTGATTATTACCTACTCAAAAACATACTTCTCTCGCTATCCAATTTCCTAAAGAAAGGATCATTGAGATCTTTGATAAAGCGTATCGCTTCTCCAGTAGACTTCATTTCTGGACCTAAGTTCTTATCGACATTAGGAAACTTATTAAATGAGAATACTGGCACTTTTATAGCATAACCGTCTAACTTCTTCTCGTATTCAAAATCCTTAATCTTCTTACTGCCTATCATAACGTGAGTAGCAATATTCAAGAAAGGAACTTGATAAGCTTTGGCTATGAACGGTGTTGTACGTGATGCTCTTGGATTAGCTTCTATGACGAATACTTCATCGTCTTTGATAGCGAATTGTATGTTAATCAATCCTCTGATCTCTAAGGCTTCAGCTAGCTTATGCGTATACTCTTTCATAGTCTCTATGACTTTCTCAGAGAGAGAATAGGTCGGCAACATAGCAGAACTATCACCTGAGTGTATACCCGCAGGTTCTATATGCTCCATGATACCCATGATGAGGAGCTCTTCTCCATCGTAGATAGCGTCTACTTCAGCTTCTTTAGCTCGTTCTAAGAACTGATCTATCAAGACTCTGTTATCAGGCATATGCTTGAATATGCTGAGCACATGTCTTTCCAGTTCCTCATCATTAATGACGATACGCATACGCTGGCCACCTAATACATATGATGGTCTTACAAGTACTGGATATGTTACTTCATTAGCTATTTTGATAGCTGCATCTACATCTTCCGCGACGCCATATCTTGGATATGGAATTTCGAGTTCCTTGAGCATGTCAGAGAACCTTCCACGATCTTCTGCAAGGTCCATACTCTTAAAGCTACTTCCTATGATCTTATATCCTTTCTTCTCTATCGTCTCAGCTAACTTAAGTGCCGTCTGGCCACCTAACTGTACGATAACACCTTCTGGTTGCTCCAGTTCTAATATCTCTTCTATGTGCTCCCAGAATATAGGCTCGAAATATAACTTATCTGCTACATCAAAATCTGTAGATACCGTCTCAGGATTACAGTTGATCATAATAGATTCGTAACCAGCTTCCTTTATAGCCATAACGCCATGGACACAACAGTAATCGAATTCTATTCCCTGTCCTATTCTATTTGGACCAGAACCTAAAACAACAATTTTCTTTTTCTTACTTGGGATACTCTCATTCTCTCCATCGAATGTAGAATAGAAATATGGGGTATGTGCTTCGAATTCTGCTGCACACGTATCCACCATCTTATAAGTTCTTCTTATATCTAGTGACTTTCTATACTTAGTGACAGCCTCTTCATCTATACGCATAAGCCATGCTATCTGAAGATCAGAATAACCTACAGTCTTGAGTTCATGTAGGAAGGCTCTCGGAATATCCTCAGGCACATTATACTTCATAAGCTGATCTTCCAGCTTTACGAGGGATTTAATTTGTTTTAGATACCATGGGTCTATCTTAGTGAGCTTCTGTACAGAACTTACCGATACACCTAATCGTAGAGCATCTTTGACTCTATATATACGATCATCACTTGCGACTTCTAATCTGTTAAGGATATCTTCAGTTTTGATCCACTCTTTCTTATCGGCACCTAGGCCTGCTCTATTATTTTCTTGACTTTGACATGCTTTCTGTAGGGCTTCTAAGAATGTACGACCTATAGCCATGACCTCTCCTACAGATTTCATCTGTAGTCCTAATGTGTGATCTGAACCATAGAATTTCTCAAAATTCCATCTTGGCATTTTGACAATCACATAATCTAATGTCGGCTCGAAGTATGCTGAAGTTGTCTTAGTAATTTGATTCTTGAGCTCATCAAGATTATATCCTATAGCGAGCTTAGCTGCAATCTTAGCGATCGGGTAACCTGTCGCCTTGGAGGCCAGTGCTGATGATCTTGATACTCGAGGATTGATTTCTATACAGATAAGCTTCTCATCTACTGGATTAATGGCAAATTGCACATTACATCCTCCTGCGAAGTTACCTAATGATCTCATCAGCAATATCGCCTGATTCCGCATCTCTTGATAGGCCTTATCTGAGAGCGTCATCGCTGGCGCTACAGTAATACTATCACCAGTATGGATACCCATAGGATCGAGATTCTCTACTGTACATATGATGACAACATTGTTATTATTATCTCTGAGAAGCTCCAGTTCGTATTCTTTCCATCCTAATACTGCTTCCTCTACAAGCACCTCATGCGATGGAGAAGAATTTAATCCATGTCTTAATGCCTCATCAAAATCCTCAGGATTCATAACGAAACCTCCTCCTGTACCACCTAAAGTATATGAAGGTCTTATCACAAGAGGAAAACCAATCTTCTGAGAAGCATCTTTTCCTTCTAAGAAAGAATTAGCTATAAATGATGGTGCTACGCTTAATCCTAACTTTACTACGTGTTTTCTGAACTCTTCTCTATTCTCAGCTAACTCTATCGCATCAAGATCAACCCCTACGAGCTTAGTATTGAATTCTTTCCATAGACCTTGCTTACCTGCTTCGATAGCTAAGTTGAGAGCTGTCTGCCCTCCCATAGTAGCCAGCACGGCATCTATTTGTCTTTCTTCGAGGATATGTCGAAGGCTTTCTACCGTAAGTGGTAATAAGTAGATATGATCCGCCGTAAGGGGATCAGTCATTATAGTCGCCGGATTAGAATTAATAAGGCTGACTTCGATACCTTCTTCTCTCAGAGATCGAGAGGCTTGAGTTCCAGAATAATCGAATTCGCAAGCTTGGCCGATAACAATCGGGCCACTTCCTATGATCAATATTGATTTTATAGATTTGTCCCGAGGCATATTTGTCGTCTTTTTCTTGACGGCAAATATATACGAACTTTTCTATTTGACCACAGTAATTGGACCAGTTTCAAAGAATAGATTTCCAAAGCTATCTTCTACTTCGATTTTATAGACAAATACATTGGTATCGCCTTGATTGCTTCTATAATCGCCGTCCCATCCTCGACTTTCTTCATTAGGTGGAAAATCATTAGCCTCAAATACAAGATTACCCCATCTACTGTAGACTTGCATACTTCGAACTACCATTATAGATTCATTACCATATACGGTAAACCAGTCGTCCTCTCCATCCCCATTAGGTGAGAATGTATTAGGTATATAGATCAGTCCGTCAGGTAGAAAAGTAATAGCACTCTCACAATTATCAGTATTGTTACATGCATCTGTTATTGTAAATGTGACTATCTCTGTAAGAGTCTCAGTACAATTAGCGATTACCTCGATATCAAAATCTGTTGTCACCTCAAATTCATCTTGAGAATCAACCGTATATCCTAATAAAAATAAATCTAAAGATGTCGTTGTCGTCACCTCACTACACTTGATGGTAATCGGTTCTGGACAATCTATACTTACCCTGAGGTTATTAGTGAATGCTATACTAGCTGTACATTCTTCTATATTATTACACTCGTCTTCTGCTATAAATACCACATTGTATGCTTCTCCACAATCTAAATTATTAAGATCTGCCGTAAAGTTATTGCTTGTCATTACGGCACTGCATACGTCCTCCCCTTCAAAAGTAGCTAACCAACTATCTACGTCACCAGCTAATGTGTTGCTAAATATATCCACCTCGATACTCTCTGCACATGTAATTATAGGTGATTGGGTATCAGCTACGTTAATTTCTTGGCTACAAGTATTCTCTAGTCCACAGGCATCTGTCACAGAGAAGGTAACAACATTCTCAGATACACAGATATTAGAGACATCTATGGTCAAAAAATCATTATTGACTAATACTGCAACACCATTATTATCTATTCCTGTTGCTTCTGACAACCACAAATCTATCGCAGCATCAATGCCACTATCTCCACATTCTAAATTAAGTACATCAGAAGGACATGTAATCGTAGGAGACTCTTTATTTATAAATATCACTGCGCTACAACTACTTACCAGATCACACTCATCAGTAGCCGTATAAGGCACCTCTATAATATCAGGAGACTGACATAGATCACTGAAGTCTATTGTCATATCAAATTCCAAGTCTACACTACTACATGCATCAGCGCTTATAGCTGTAGATAACCATGCTGTGATATCCGCTTGTGCATTAGCATCTGCTGCATTAACCGTAATATCCTGTGGGCAAGTTAATTGTGGAGCTGTGTTGTCTTCTAGTACTATGGCACTCTCACAAGTTATATCAAGGCCACAAGAATTCGTCATTGTAAAGGTAACTATGAGGGAATCACCACAGTTAAGGTTGAAAAAATCTACCTCACTATACCCTGGCGATGTAACATCTATTTCTGAGCCATCAAAATCAAAACCATCAGCAGCGAGTCTCCATGCTTCTATTAATGCAATATTATCAGTGTCACCACATTCTACTACAAGGTCTGCAGGACAATTAATGATAGCTATTCTTTCTGACCTTACGGTCAATATAGATGTACAATCAGATGTCAAGCCACAATCATCCTGAGCAGTAAACACGACTGGTATATCCACAAACCCTAAGCAATCGTCTATGTTAAAATTATTATTATAATTATCATCAATATTGTATGACAAGCAGTTATCACTACCTGACACAGACGATAGCCATATATTAATATCGGAATCAAAAGTAGGTGTCCCGAAAACAAATGCTGTATCACTAGGACATACAACTTCTGGCACTGTCGTATCTGTAATTGTGATCATTGCATTACATGTTAGAGTAGCATTACAATTATCCATCATCGTAAACTCTACTGGAACAGATCCTGAGCAAGTCATAAGTTGCGGATCATCTAAATCTAAATCATAAGTTACGACAAACTGATTATTGTCAGAATCAAAAGCAGTAGCAGATTCTAACCATGAAGTTAAGTTAAGTGCATTATCTGCATTGCCACATTCTATCGTCGTATCTTGGGCACAAGTAATCTCAGAGACCACAGAATTTCTTATAGTAATATCAAATGCACAATCTGATCTATTACTACATGAATCTACTGCAGTTACGATAACGGGTATGACCAACTCATCACCACACATGAAATCTAATAGGCTTCTATCAAGATCGTCTGTCATCTCATATGAGTTACAATCTTCTATCACTATACTAGAAAGAAAATCTTCTACGGTCTGTTCTATATCTGGAGCACCAGCTGATAGGTTAAGTCCTGCGGGACAGTCTATCTCAGGGCCTAAGTCATCTATCAGAGATATTGTCTGTGTACAAGTATTAACTTGCCCACATGTATCTTGTATCTCAAATGTAATAAGTGATGCAATAGAACAATCACCTTGCAGATTATCAGGATTATAATCAGAAGTTACATTACGAGACATTGCGTTATTATCTATACCACTTGCCTGAGCTATCCAATCCTCGATCATAAGATCATTATCGGGATTGCCACATTGTAGGACCAAGTCATTAGAAGGACAAGTAATCGTTGGTATAGATTTATCTATATTAATAATCGCTGTACAAGAGCTCGTATTATTACATCCATCTGTTACAGAGAATAGGACTTCTGTAATCGCATCAGCTTCACATGGATTAAAAGTAGTCGCATCAAAACCCGTACTTACTGCCCCAGGCATACACATATCATCCGCCGTCGTAAGCATAAGCCAATTCTCGACTATCAGCTGATAATCAGATTGTGTGCTAATAATACTTAATGGTGAAGGACATGAGATAGATGGTGCTATAGTATCTGCAACAACGATTGTTGCTATACACGAATCTTCATATAGACAATTATCTATGATACTAAACATGACATCTAAGGAATCAAGACATTGGTTATAGTCTATAGATCCCGGTATATAATCATTAACAACAGTTAAGTCATTACCATTAAAATCACTTCCTACTGTCTGCTGCAACCAAGTGCTTATAAGCATCTCATTATCACTATCATTACAACTGACTAAGACATTATCAGCACAAGTAACGGTAGGTAATCTGTCTGTATTTATTGTAAGATTACTTATACACGGCATCGCGGATAGTCCACAACTATCTGTAACCGTATATTCTACAGAAACAGTTACAGATAGATCACATCCTTGTATAGAAGATGGATCGTAGTTATTCTCTATAATAGGATCTGCACAGTTATCAGTAGCGACTATGGACTGTAACCAGTCATCTATCTCAGCATTAAGATCTGTAACGCCAGCATCGAATGTGATATCGGCAGGACAAGTTGTAATCACAGGCGCTTGATCATCGGTCATCATAATAAAAGATGGACAAGACAGCCGTCCACCACAGAGATCTATTGCCGTAAATGTGACAGAAATATTGCCACTACATGCTGTGAGTCTTGGATCCAGAATATCAACATTAGATTCTACTGTAATGTCGCTATTAATATTATCAGAAGCGGTTGTCTCAGCTATCCATTCTTGTAATAGAGTCGCATTATTAGGGTCACCACATCGCAACTCTAAGAAACTTGCACAACTAATGGTAGAGCTATAATCACTCTCTATTGTTATTCTACTTACACAAGAAGTATCATTCTGACATACATCTTCTGCCACGAACGTGACGGATATATCCTTAGTAGGATCACATGAGAATAATACTTCGTCTGTATCTAAGTCATTATCTACCATAGTACTGCCACAAGCATCCTCGGCTACAAACTGTTGTGTCCATAATGTAGCTGCAGAAACTATGTCTGGCTCCGAAGTCAAGAATACCGTATCCCTTGGACAAGATATTACAGGTTTTTGAGTATCGACTATCGTAATATTAGAAGCACAAGAACTCATCCTTCCACATAAGTTTGATGTAAAGGTGATCTCTGTAGTCTGTCCACAAAAAGGAGCAACTAATAGTAATGTATCAAAATTATTGTCTACGGGTAAGGCCATATTTCTGAAATCAGTAGCCTGAGCATCTACACTCCAGTTATTAATAATGGCTCTATTATTAGGATCTCCACATTCTATTGTAATGTCATCTGGACATACGATATCAGGTATAGATTCATTGATGACTGTGATCATCACCTCACATGTACTTATATTATCACAAGTATCTCTAGCAGTAAGTACAACGGGTATCTGCTGCATCGTCTGGCAATCAAATAAGACATCTGACATCGTAAAATCATCTTCTAACCTTGCATTACCACATTGCTCAAATGTCATTGCGGTCTGGAGATGATCCTCTATATTGGAGAATAAATCAGGGTCTTCTATATCATATTCTATATTATCAGGACATGTTATTTCTGGAGGTGTATTATCTACTACTACAAAGCTAGCTATCGTTGTCCTCTTAACACCACAATCATCTTCTAAGAACCATTGCAATCGTATATTACCTCTCTCATTAGGAAAACTCGAACCAGAATTTAGACATGCATTATCGAATGCAATCACTGGATCAGCAGGAAGTGTAGATTCTACATTACCACAACCTTGTAATTGTGTACCACCCAGATCTTCTACCCATTCAGAAAATATAGAATCAACATTCTCACTGCATTCCACAACTTTAGCTTGACCAAAGGAGAGAATCTGAAGTTGAGCATACACAATCTCGTAGGTTGTAACACATGTAACAATACTGGTCTGATCAGTAATTGTATAAGTTCTTGTTACTGTATAAGTGTCCATACAGTCAGCGGGATCATCACCCATAATAACATCATTGACAGTAATGACGACTGGACTGCAAGCATTACTTATGTTTCCTCCGAGTGCTTCGAATCTAATCTGATCTGAATTTGATATTGTAACTCCGTCCAGAAATTCTGGAGCGACTTCAGGAATCTTATGTATGCAATCTAAGGTGACGTTGCCAGATAATGGACCACAATCTACAGTGAGATTATTGTCCTCATATATAGATACGTCTACTCCGTAAGAAAGGAGTGGCATTAAGGAAAGTAAGAATATGCCTATATAAATAGGATATTTCATATGCTAATGTTGTTGACCTAATTATTTTATCAAAAACCAAAGTTTAGATTGTAATAACTAAGTATTAAGGTATTATAATATCAATTATTACGACAAAAACTAGACCAACTTATTATAGAAAGTTTTAATGCGTTCGAGTTGAACAAATTCTACGTTATTCATGGGTGTTGGGTAATTTGCGTTTAATCTATACATTGTATATAACGCAGGGATCAAGCATCCGTCACCTAAGCGAATGTTAAAATTATAGCAAAACCATAATCCTAAGCCCTTATCTGATATAAAACTTATCTATTATATGATAAGCATCCCTATTTCATAACTTGAATAGTACCTGCAAACTCTAACTCCTCTCCCATCACACCTTCTAAGATTATATGATAGGTCATAATATTAGACTTCTCTACAAGCCCATTGAAGATGCCATCCCACCCATAACTCTCATCATTAGGTGGTATGTTCTCTGCTTCAAAGACAAGAGAACCCCATCTATCATACACAAGCAAGGACTTGACTTCTACCACAGAGCTATTACTATAGACAGTAAAGATCTCATCAGCAGTATTACTTTCAGGTATAAATACATTAGGGATATATACTCTGGGAGGAGGATATATATGCAAGGTCGTATTACAAGAATTTTCCTTACCACATGCGTCTATTACGCTTATGGCTATATCAGTAGAGTATTCTTCCTCACAATTTCTATCAATAAGATCTAAGTCTAAGTCGTTAAAAATATCATACTCTATAGTCGAGCTCACTTCTACCCGACTTAGATGACCCCTAATTTTATCATCTAAAAGTTTGTCATCACAATAGGCATAAAAAGTATCTGGACACATTATCTCAGGAGAAGTCGTACTCACTAAGGTCAATATGCTGAAGCAGTCAGCAGTATTACTACATGCATCAGTAGCGACGAATACTACCTTCACATCTTCTGAACATTCTATATCTGTGATACTCTGCCAGTCATGAGATATCATCACATCATGACAATCATCGATGGCTACTGCTGACTCGGTATATAAGGCAATATCCTGGTCTCTCGTATCAGAGTCTACCTCTATAGTTATGGACTGTGGACATGTAATAATGGGTGCTATATCATCTACAATCTGAATGGTAGAGCTGCAGGTAGCCAGTCCATCACAGCCGCTGTCTATACTAAAGTTAACTTGAGTAATGCCATCACAATCGGTATTCAAATTAGAAAGTAAAAAATCATTAGCCAGTAATAATGTATCAATCTCATTCTCAATACCGATACCTTGAGTGAGCCATTGATCTATTATGATCTGTGCATCATCTATACAATCTATGGTGATAGCATCAGGACATTCTATACTGAAACTATATGGTGTCAACTCTATACTCGCCTCACATATAGTGACATTATCACAATCGTCAATAGCTGCAAACTCAACGGTCATATCTCCATCGTTATTACAAAAATCTAATTCTGCGATATTAAAATTATTGCTGACTTTAGCCTGACTGCAATTATCAGTAGCGGTTACATTTTGTAACCAGTCATTGATTTTAGATTCGTAAGCGGTGTCACCGTTTTCTAATATTAATGCTGGCGGACAATCTATAATGGGAGAGGTCTCATCTACAAGTTCTATAGATGTAAGGCATTCTATATCTTGCAGACAAAGCTCTTCTGCATAGAACCTGACTGCCATAGGTGTACTACATGAAAGCCCCTCAATACTTACAATGTCAAAATCATTAGCTATCGCTATGGGTGCATTATTATAACCTTCTCCAGAAGCTAATCCTATCCATTCATTGATAATAAAATCGTTGTTATCTCCATCGCATTGTACGACAAGTGCTTCAGGACAAGCTATCGTAGGTATAAATACTTGTGTGATAAAGATTGTACTTGTACACTCACTACTATTGCCACAATCATCAGTAGATTCGAATCTAACACTAAGACTCTCCTCAGCACATTCATATGTAAGATTGTCAATATCATAATTGTCTGATACGGTTACGCTACTGCAGTTATCATCACTTATATAACTCTGTAACCAATTACTTACTTGCAGATCAAAATCTTGCTGATCAGCTATAATATCTAAAGTCGCGGGACACTCAATACTTGGTGGCGTTATATCTCTTACGCTAAAAGTAGAAATGAAACTCAATTCATTATCACATTCATCAGTAATGATAAATTCTAATTCTACGTCACCAGAACCTTCACAAGTATAAGCTACAGAATAGATATCAGGTATTGTTCTAACTGAAAAATCACCTGAGCAAGTAGCCACTACAGCTCCTGCCATATCAGCAACCCATGCTTCTAACTCAGATACGACGTCATCATCACATGACACCCTAAGTTGTTCTGGTGATTTCTCTACTTCGATACCCTTATAGTTATCTATAAGAATTATACTCTCGCAATCGCTCCTCGTCACTCCATCATCTATGGTGTATACTCTCTTATATACTAGAGGGCCCTGATTACAGTTCTGATTGATATCATAATTATCTGCGACACTCACATTAATATCAGAACACTGATCATCGATACTTACGCCGAGTTTAATTATCTCAGTGAGATCTTCATCTCCATTACTCATATTGTCTAAGAATGCAGAATTCGCAGTCGGTATATCTTTCATACAGTTGACCCTTATCGTATCTGAGATATCACAATCCACTGTCATACTACAACAGATAGGTATAGATATATCAGTATCTATCTGGCATCCCAACCTATCAGTGACAGTGACAGAATACTCTCCTGGATCTACTTGATTAAGGTTCTGGGTATCGTATGAGCTATTATTAGGCCCTTCCCATCTATAGGTGAACGGCTGGATACCATCAGCGAATGGTGTTAAGTCAATATTGACTTTATTCAGGTCTTGGACACAAGAGAACTCTATCGTAACCTTAGGAAGAGGGGCATCTACTATCTGTATAGAAAATGCATTAGAACATGATATAGCGTCGCGAACCACCACAAGATAATCTCCACTTCCTAAATTATTAAAGTAATTACTGTCTTGAAAAGTAAGACCAGCATCTACAGAATATATTAATCCAGGACTCGGATTATTAATGACGACTGTAAGCGTTCCATTTCTAAGTTCACAAATTTCATCGGTGACGATAATATCATCTATTATGATGACATTGTCTTCTGCAGAGACAGAAGATGTATTGCATATAAATGCAAATAATAGGCATAGAAGCCAGGTGTAGATTCTCATTCTAAGGGTGTTACTCATCTCCATGACAAATAATAGATCATCCTACCCCTACTAAATATTGGTATTTAATTTTATTTAACTTGATTAATATTCATAGCCAATAATTGATATGTTTATGTGATTATCTTACAACTCATTACACTTGATTACTTTACATCATACATTTTTATAGAATGAAATATTTATTTAGCTTACTCATCTTAATATATATAACTGGCTTATCTGCTCAGGTCAAAAGTGCTCCTATAGTCCAAGAAGGAGAAGGTCCATATAGCCAACTAATCATCCGAGGTGTCACTCTGATTAGTGGTACTGGAGCTCCACCCATGGGGCCAGTAGATGTAGTAATAGAAGACGATATTATCACCAAAATAAGAGCCGTAGGCTATCCTGGCGTCGAAATAGATTCTTCTAGAAGACCTAAACTGAAGCCTGGCGGACGATCTTTTGATGCAGAAGGCATGTATATGTTACCAGGATTCGTAGATATGCATGGACATATAGGTGGCAAGTCACAAGGCGCTGATGCAGAATATGTATTCAAACTATGGTTAGGCCATGGTATCACTACTATCAGAGATCCATCCTGTGGCAATGGATTAGAGTGGACACTGGATCATAAAAAACTGTCAGAACAAAATAAGATCACTGCACCTAGAATAGAATGCTATACCGTATTCGGTCAAGGTAGCGATACTGACATCAGTACTCCTGAGCAAGCAAGAGCATGGGTCAAGTCTAATGCTGAAAAAGGTGCTGACGGTATTAAGTTTTTCGGATTAGCGCCAGATATTTTTGATGCAGCATTAAGAGAAAATAAAAAGCTTGGGCTAAGATCTGCTTGCCACCATGCTCAGTTAGATGTAGCGAGATGGAACGTTCTACATTCGGCGGAAGCCGGACTGACTACTATGGAGCATTGGTATGGCTTACCAGAAGCCTTATTCGTAAATAAAACGATACAAGATTATCCTTCTGATTATAATTATAGAAATGAGCAGCACCGATTCCAAGAAGCAGGTAAGCTATGGCAACAAGCTGCAGAACCCTATAGTGATCACTGGGAAGAGGTGATGCAGAAATTATTAGATTTAGACTTTACGATAGATCCCACATTCAACATCTACGAAGCCAGCAGAGATCTGCATAGAGCACGCCGAGAAGAATGGCACGAGATATACACACTACCCAGCTTATGGCGATTCTATCTGCCGAGCAAAATATCACATGGATCATACTGGCACTTCTGGGGTACAGAACAAGAAGTAGATTGGAAAAACAATTATAAGCTATGGATGACTTTCGTCAATGAATATAAAAATCGTGGCGGCAGAGTAACGGCAGGTTCTGATTCTGGTTTTATATATAAGCTATATGGTTTCGGCTATATCAGAGAATTAGAACTACTGCAAGAAGCTGGCTTCCACCCTCTGGAAGTATTAAGATCAGCATCACTCTATGGAGCTGAGGCATTGGGATTAGACAAAGAGATCGGCAGTATCGAAGTCGGCAAAAAAGCTGATCTGATATTAGTAGATCATAATCCACTAGAGAACCTTAAGGTCCTCTATGGCACTGGCGCTATCAAACTGACTGAAGATAACGAAATCGTCAGAGTAGGTGGCGTAAGCTATACCGTCAAGGATGGCATCATCTATAATGCTAAGGAGCTACTATCTGATGTAAGGGCTATGGTAAAATCTGCCAAAGAGGAGGAAGGATTCGAGATAAACCAACCAGGGATGGACGCCTTCTTCCAAAGAATAGAAGATGAAAGAAAGAAGGACAAGAATTAAGTCATAAAAAAAGCTCTGACGTAAGTCAGAGCTATTATTTTGGTTTATTATTCTTCTATAAGAAGAGCCCAAAAATACGATTAATTCCCATTCTACCAGACAATTACAGATATAAAAATCAAAATCTATATAATAATACTATATATGTTACCAGATGCTCATAATAATATTAGATCCATGAAAATGCTAAAAACAATCTCAGTCCTATTACTGACAACTGCAGCGTTCCTAATAATGAGCTGTAATAAAGAAACCAACTCTGATAAGAAATATCCATCAGACTATATGTATATGCAAAGAGCATATCCTAAGGGCAAAATAGACCTGAAAGCTTATCAAAATGCTCTTAAGTCAACACAAATCAATACATCTGTACATAAGGACTATAATAATCCCTGGTTATCTCAAGGACCAGATAACATATCAGGCCGTATTACAGATATAGAAATGCCATACGACAATCAAGATATCATATATGCTGGATCAGCATCTGGTGGTATATTCCAGTCCTCAGACAGAGGCATCAGCTGGACACCGATCTTTGATGATAATCCATCTCTTTCTATAGGAGACATAGCAATAGATCGTCAGAATCCCAATCTGCTATACGTAGGTACAGGAGAGTCTAATGCAGGAGGAGGCTCACTGGCCTACGACGGTAATGGCATCTATAAATCTGATGATGCTGGTACCTCATGGAAAAGCTGTGGTCTGGAAGACGTAGGAAGTATCGGTCGCATAGTCATAGATCCTAATGATGCAGACATAATCACTGTAGCTGCCATGGGCCACTTATTCTCTAATAATACTCAGAGGGGTGTCTTCCAATCCCGAGATGGAGGTGACAGCTGGCAGCAGAAATTATTCCTATCAGACTCTACCGGAGCTATAGACTTAGCCATACACCCCCAGAATGGTGACATCCTGTATGCGGCTATGTGGGAGAGAATAAGAAGACCTCATAATAGACAATATGGTGGAGCGACTTCAGGACTATATAGATCTGTAGATGGCGGAGAGTCGTGGATAGAACTTACAGTAGGACTACCTGACCAAGCAGCAGAGAAAGGTAGAATAGGTATAAGTATATCAGAATCTGATCCAGATATACTATATGCAGTATACGCAGGTACAGCAGGTAATCTTCAAGGCATCTACAAGACCACTGATGGAGGAGAGTCATGGTCTGCAATAAATATTAATGGTATAGCCAATGTACCATTCATGTGGTGGTTCGGTAAGATCACTATCGACCCCAATGATCCAGACGTTGTTTATGTCGCAAGTATAGATATGTTCAGAACTATAGATGGTGGCGATAATTGGGAACAAGTATTTGCGGATGCTCATGTAGACCATCATGCCCTATATATACATCCTCAGAATTCTGATCTTGTCATTAATGGCAATGACGGTGGTGTTAATATAGGTGTGCTTCCAGATATGTTCTTCTCACAGTTTGCCTCCGGGATTAGTAACTTCCAGTTCTATACATGTGAGATTAATCCCCACAACCCCAGTATACTCTATGGAGGTGCTCAAGATAATGGCACTAACATACAAGAAGATGATACTGGTAGCTGGAGAAGACTGTTTGGTGGAGATGGATTCGTCGTATTGATAGATCCTAATGATGCTGATCAGCTATATCTTGAATTCCAAAATGGTAACATATTCGGATCCAGTGATGGCGGTATTACATTCTATAACGCCACGAGAGGAATCACTGGAGCAGCTAACTGGAAAGCACCTATCGCTATGGACCCTAATCAAACTGAAGTCCTCTACACAGGTACTCAATCATTATTCAGAACGACTGACAAGGCCAATCAATGGACCAAGATATCTGATGACTTAGTTAATGCTGACAACCCAAGTGGAAATCTTGAATTCGGCACACTAACAACCATAGATGTGTCATCCCACGATAGCGATGTCATCTATATAGGCACTGATGATGGCAATGCATGGGTCACTCGTGATGGTGGATCATCTTACACTGATATATCTGAAGGACTTCCGCAGCGATGGATGACTTCTATAAGTCATGATCCCTTAGATCCTGCAGGAGTATATATTTCTGTCTCAGGATTTAGATTCGGAGAATCACTGGCGCAAGTCTATTACTCTGATGATTATGGTAGTACATGGGATGCTATAGGCAGTCCACTTCCTGACATTCCTGTCAATGATGTCTTGGGAGATCCAGAGATAAGTGGAACAGCTTATGCAGCTACCGACATAGGCGTATACGTCACTGAAGACAGAGGCAATACTTGGCAACGGATGGGGACGGATATGCCTGTAGTCCCTATTACAGATATAGACATAGACCAAGGTTCCAGAACACTGGCTGCTGCATCATATGGAAGAGGTATGTACACCTACGACTTACCTAAGTTTACTGCTACTATAGAGACTAACTCTATAACTTACAGCATCTACCCTAATCCAGTAACAGACTATGTTAATGTCGATACCGATGAGCATGTTAAGCTTATAGAAATATATGATGTGGAAGGAAAATTAGTCCTGAGTAATTCTCAGAAATACCAGATGAATATGAAAGCTCTATATCAAGGCACCTATTTTATCAGGGTATACACTGAAAAAGGCTCATTTACAGAAAAAATAGTAAAGATATAGATGAATATAATCAGCGATACAGATGACAGCAGCGTTATATAATAGCTAACGTATTATGGGGTTTCATCCCAGAATAGTTCATAATCTGTTAATCCTTTGTCATCTCTGGCAAAGGATTTTTTATTATTCGACAGTCTGATAATACCATTAGAATAATCTCTGCGGCGACTTGTCTTCATAGACTCTCACATAATCTATAAGAAACTCCTCCCCGATGACCGCTTCCTCAACACCAAATCTGCCACCCCAGTTACCACCCACAGCGGTATTAATTATAATGTAAAATTCTTGATCAAAAGGCCATTCCTTCGGTGTCTTATTTTCATTCTGATAGGTAAAATATAATCGGTCATCTATAAGAAAATCTATCTTATCAGCTGTCCATTGTATCTCATACTCATGGAAGTCTTCTTCGTTATTTGGTATGGCTATCGGCTGTGTCTTATGCGTGCCTATCATATGATTATAAGCCTCAGTATGTACTGTGCCTACGATCGTATCGGGATCATAACCTACATGTTCCATAATGTCTATCTCACCACTGCGTGGCCAGCCTCCATACTTATTATCTACAGGTAGCATCCATAATGCTGGCCATGTACCACGTCCACTCGGGTTCTTGGCTCTGATCTCTACCTTACCATACTTAATGGCTAATTCTGACCTATTCTTAAGTTTAGCCGATGTATAATTATTCTTGTATGTGGAATCAGATTGTACTTGTATTATTAGATTCCCATTCTCTACTCTGACATTCTCTTGCTTATCAGTATAATATTGTAACTCGTTATTACCCCATCCACATAGATTAGGGCATCCATCACCTATTACATATTCCCATATCTTATCATCAGGAGCACCATCCGAATCAAAATCATCAGACCAGAGCATAGACCATTCAGCTTCGTCCGTCTTAGTAGTTTGATAGACAATTTCTGAAAGCAATTTTAATACCGCCAAGCATATTAGAATTATAAAAAAATAAAATGCAATCTTTAGTTGTCCCTTCATCGAATTCGATTTTTTATAAATGTAGTTAATTCTAAATAGTCTACTATATCATACTAACTAATTAATAAACGGTGACATAAAATAGATATGAAGAATTATTATCTTGAGACATATAATTTCATAGCTCATACAGCGTATTGCGGAGATAGAGTATTATATCTATTGAAAGGCAAGATTTAAAAACGTAGGGGCAGCTAAATTCTTGGCTGTCCCTTCTTTTATATAAAACAAAATCCATTATTATGAAAAATCAACTACACTTTATTTTTCTTGTCCTTATACTCTTAACATCACATATACAAGCACAGGTAAGCACCACTTGCGAGAATACGGAGCTAACACAAGCATGTGGAATTCTATATGAAGATGTATCTAATACTGAAGAAGATACATGGCTTCAATTTGTAGCAATAGATAATTTCTTTTTTTGCTTCGTAGATATATTTTGTTCAGCGACAGGAAGGGTCGAGTTTTTTCTGTACGAAGAATGTAATGAAGCGCCTATTTTTACTTTTGATTTTGAAGGATATAGTGGTGGCGAATTTGGTTATTCTGATCTCATAATCGGACAGACTTATTACATACAGTTTGGAAACATTGAAATGGCACCATGCGAATTTTTCTATTATGTCGAAAACTTTGGTGAACCGCTGGGTATTGATCTTGCATTTAACGAAACAGAATATGCTGATGGGTGCTCTGATGACCTATCTGAAAATGGCCAATTCTGTAATGATGAATTTATAAGATTCACTATAGAAGACTTTGGTGTAGAAAACATAGGCATCCTTCAGTTCGAGGTTTTTGATGAGAACGATAATTTCATAAATTTTGATTGGGAATCAGAAAACGATAACGGTCAAAATACTGCAACATTAGAAAATCCTAATTACATAGATATCAGTTTTGAAGAAGCCGGCACCTATAATGTATGTCTTAGTTCTGCAGATATAGAAGGCAACTGTACTGTGCTCTATACGGATTTCCTATGCACGGAAGTAACTATACTTGAAGGTGGATTAAGAATAGAAGAAACAATCAGCCTATGCTACGAAGATCTGCTCAACGGCATAGAGCCAGATGTAGAAGACGAAAATGGAATCCCATGGCAGTCAGGTGAAATATTCTTAGACGATATCGAAGATGGTGTGGTAGAACAATCATTCGAATATGGCTGTGGCTGTATGTTCACAGATATCTTATACATCGACATTTTATATCCAGGTCAGGAAGGCTGTCGTACACAAGAGATCAAGACCTGTCCCCAATGGAACAGTGGATTACAATTATCAATAGACGGTACTCCCAGATCGACGACTGCTGTCAACAGTATTTCCGATAATGTCAGTATTAACATCAGTGTGAATGAAGATATTCTACCAGATGACTCTACCATAGACTGGTATCTAAGTACTGACGCTAACTTCACACCTGGACAAAGTGGTCAATTCTTAGGATCATCTAATATCGAAAGCAACTGGAATTCTTGTAACCAGCAAGCCGAGATATTATCTCTTCTAGTAGAAAGCTACTCTGATCCCGAAGAAGAAGTCATGGTTATAGGATCTGGCTCTGGATTCTATGTGGATGAATTAATACTGGACATAGAGGATAATTGTTCTGATAACTGTCCTACTGATTGTGACAGTCAGACTTTCGGAGATGGTTGTGATTGGACTAATGGAGATACTGTACTTCTTGAAGGTTGTGACAATATCATATCTGTAGGGCCGGGAGACTTTATACCTCCTAATTCTACCCTCGTATTATTTATCAATAATAAAAGTGTACAATCTCTACTGGCCGAAAACTTATGCAGTTCTGAAGGCTGTATATATGTCTTAACTAATAGCTGTGACCGATGCTTAGATGCATTCACTGATAACGCCTCTAATAGCTCATATGCCATTATTACCTCCTGTGGAAATTCTTCTATTTCCTATGGCAACAATATAGATAACGGATCAGGTGCATATGTGACTAAAGAACTATTATACGGAGAGCAAAACAGAGGTAATCTTCCTCCAGGATATATCCAAAGCATTAATGTACAATCCGATGTTAGTGATTTCTTATGGAATGCTGACTGTAATAACTTATCTCAAGGGAATGTATATATAAGAGGTATCATCAATAGTCCTATATACAATAGTGCCTGCTGTAGCCCATATACTCCTATCCTAAATTTTAATACAAATTGCAGCGGCACCAATCCTGAACTAAATTGGGTAGGAGCTACCTCCGTCTTCTTACCGCCTGACATCGAAGTAATGAATGGTGGCTGTGAAGAAGGCTATTCATTTGGCAATCAATTTTTCAGTGGTAATCTCGGTATAGCTTATCCTTATCCACTAATTAACGGTACCCATTATGAAAGTACTTGTCCTCTTAACACTCCTGTGGTATTCTCATCATCTCATAGCCCACAAGATATTTTCTTAGAAGGTACTACGACTGTAACTTATAGTGTAACAGATGGCTGTAATACGCTGACTCATTCGTTCGATGTGACAGTAATCTGTGAGAATGATAATGTTGATGATGTTTTTGTAGATTTTCCTTGGCTATTAGACATCCTCGATCCTAATGATTGTGATGGTATCACGATAGAGCTGTATCAATTTGGAAGTGTCGTATTTCCATATGTGATCATAGATGATGTGGGGACATTATACAGCAATATAGGACTACAATACTGTAGAGACTTTGCAGGATTTAACTGTGTAGATGCTTACGGCTTAGGCAGCCCATTAAGCACTTGGAATTGTGAGGGATGTAATTGCCCTGCCGTCGTCGATCCAGTATGTGGCACTGATGGTAATACTTATAGCAATGAATGTGAAGCTACATGTGCAGGTGTAGCGATAGCATCACAAGGTGCATGTGACACTAATGAACCAGATGAGATATTTACAGAATATCCATGGTTATCGGATATTATAGATCCGAATGATTGCGAAGGTATTACAATAGAATTATATCCATTTGGGAGTACAATATTTCCTTATGTTATCATAGACGGAGTAGGAACATTATATAGCAATACAGGATTACAGTATTGTAGAGATTTTGCTGGATTTAACTGTATAGATGCTTATGGCTTAGGCAGCCCTCTAAGTACCTGGACATGTGATGACCAAGCTGATGACTGTGGATGCACAACCCCATTAATCGCAGTATGTGGTGTAGACGGTAACACGTATGATAGTGCTTGTCTTGCAGAATGTGCTGGTGTAGAAGTAGATTATACAGGAGAATGCACGACCACTACAGATGATATATTTACAGAATATCCTATCCTATCTATGCTTGTTGATCCTAATGATTGTGATGGTACCACAGTAAGTATTTATCAGATCTTCGGTTCATTGTTCTATTTTGTCAGTAGTCCTACGAGTAATATATTATACAATCAACTTGGAGATAGATACTGTCAGGACTATCCTAACTTTAGTTGTCTTGACGCCTACGGAATAGATGATACTAACTTAGTTGATTCTTGGACATGTAACCAAAAAACAGTTTGCTATACTGGAATCCTTACACCTACAAGACCTGAAAATCCAACCCTGGATCCTAATGGTCCTTACTTCCAAGATGAGATCGTAGAAATGACACTATCATTAATCTATACCGCAGATGAAATAGGTGCTGGTAATAATTGTGCATGGCTACAAGGCATCATACCAGTGTTAGGATCAGGATGGAATATTCCAGATTCTAATCTTGAACAAAATAGTGAGATTCCAGATGGGTTTGGATGGTACGAGGGTGTAGAGTATAATCTTGAAAATAATGATATTATAATAAGTAATAACTTCTATAATCAACCAGTTCTCTCTTACAATCCAGCAGGCGGTAATCTACAAGCTGGAACATTACTACCAGGAGGATGGTACTACTCTTCTCCAGGTTCAGGTGTCAATTGTACTAATGATGGCACCCCAGATAATTCTTGGGGCTTTCCTCAAGCATGTGGCAGCAGCTTTGAATTAGAACTAAGATTTAACTTAGTGGCTGATCCATGTTATGACAATGGATGTGGTAATGAATGTCTGGATATGGATATCGATATATTTGTCATGACAGATGGAGAGACAGGTTGTTACTCACAGCAAAGCTGTAACTCTAAGCCTATCTCATTACAAGCCACTAAAGAATGCACCACACCTGGCATACAAGATGATATCAATCTTAGCCAAAGATCAAAGGAAAGCAATAACATCAACGTCTATCCTAATCCAGTTATGGATGTACTTAATATCAATTACGATGCTGTTTATGAAAATTCTACATTGACAATAAGAACTGTCAATGGAACTGTAATAGAAAAAATTCTACTTCAGAAAAGCACAACTGGCTATCAGCTTGATACACAAGATTATCCTTCAGGAATCATTTTTATAGAAGTAATAGATGGAAATTATCACTCAATAGAAAAGATCATCAAATTATAATACTGTGATAGATATCTAAAACAAATCCCGATTTCACCTTCATGTTGGAATCGGGATTTTTTTGTTATAACTTTACTTTTACCAACCCTTTCTTGTAGATATGTCATTAATCAATTCTTGTATTATAGTTGATATCAATAAATGATTCACACCACGGCATACAGAAACACATTCAAAAAGTAATAAAACTATAAAATGAAATATTTTATAAGTATAAGTTTAATGATTGTCTGGGCAAGTTCTCTTGCCCAGACACCATTTAATAAAGTATATGATTTCAATGGACAGTACCTTCAGATGCATGGTGAGTCACTTGCTGAGATAGACGGTATCTTTTATGCTGCTGGTGCTGCTATAGAATCATTTGACACCATAGAAGTGAATAGAAATCTATGTGTTGCTTCGTTTGATGCAAATGGCGAAGCACTCAATAGTATCGTGTGGTACAACGATATCAATACGATTCAAAATACGGTATCTGGCAACAATGAATATCTCCTATACAAGGATCATATATATTATGCTGTAGAATCACATGGGGCTAATAGGCCTTGCATCATCAAAGTCAATAAAGATCTGACTACTCTCGAACGCTATACCTGTATAGAAGATGGTAGTTCTCAACTACTATTTCCTAAGTCTATGACAGAATTCCCTAAAGATAATCTTATTCTACCATTGTCAAATGAACAAACTAAAAAAGAGCAATTAGTAGCTAAGGTGAGTTTACTGGATTCTACTGACTGGATAATTAAAGATCTTACTGTGCCAGGACAATTAACCTTTCCTAAAAAGTCATTTAAAGTTCCTGGAGAGGACAAAGTTATCTTAGCAGGACTATATGCAGAATTAATTAATGGACAAGGACAGAATCCTAATAATAAGATAGGTTTATACCTGACAACTATAGATTCAGAATTAAATGTCTTAGACAGAACCTACTTATTTGACAACATCAATTCTGTGGGTCCTGACATGGATGGCTTGATTAATGATAAGGGAGAGATCATCATGACCATGAAGACATTTGATAGGCCACTTTGGAATGCTACTTTTCAATCTAAACGCCGACCTGCAGTTGTTAAGCTTAATCCTGACCTTACTGTAGCATGGAACAAGCCATTCAGCAGAAGAGAGTATGGCGACTCTACAGAACAGCATGTTGCCATCATAGAGACACATAATCAGGATGGCTATATCATCACAGGTTACTCTACTTGGGAAAACTATGGCATGATAGGCAGAATAGACCTGAACGGGGATAGTGTATGGCACTATAAAGTCAAGACATTATACGAGCAGAATAACAATCTCCTAAGAGATGTCGTCAGAACACCAGATGGAAACTACCTAGCAAGTGGTAGTAGAGCCGTATACACGGATGATGATTCGCTAAAGAGTTTTGTGCAGCTTTGGCTTATTAAGTTTGATGAAAATGGACAAGTGGTTGATGTAGGAACTACAGCTACAGAAGAGATCACTGCATCGGATGTGGGTATTACAATATTCCCCAATCCTACATCAGAGATCATCTACATACGTCAGGAAACTACCCATCGTGTCAAGTATGACTTCATAGATAATAATGGACAACTACTTGATAGTAGGTGGCATACTGAAGGGAATCAGATACTGGTATTCGAAGTAGATGACTATCCTGATGGCATCTATTATCTTAGCGTCAGTGACAAAAAAGGTCACATCATTCAGTCAGAGAAGATCGTGGTGCAGCGCTGATGTACTACAGTATAGATATCTAAAACAAATCCCGATTTCAGCTTCATGTTGGAATCGGGATTTTTTTGTTATATGTTTTAATATTTTATCTACCCTTCCGGAAAGAGTCAGAGTTTTATAAAATATTTTATTTCATTCTAATAACTTCTTAGCTACGTCTCTTGCAATCTCTAAAGTTTCAGTAATAGTTCTTCCTTGTACGACCAATCCTTGAACATCATCAGAAGTAGCTAAATACAAGCCTTCTGGTAGTTTCTCTATATGAATGTTAATTGTTCCTTCCATTGACTTTTAGTTTTAATATGTTACTATTTTTAAAAATACAACATTTCTAATAACCATATTCAATTACTTTCCAAGCCTGTCCCTCCTAAAATCCAGAACCGCATACACAACTCCCACAACAGCAGATATACAAATACCAAGATACTCTCTGATATC
>CALLAG010000282.1 GCA_938002705.1 uncultured Saprospiraceae bacterium
TTTTCTATATAGAATACATAAAGAAGTGAGAATGATTCAATTCTACTTATTAAATAAAATCAGCGGTGAGCCTAAATTCTTTTATATATTTCTTTGTAACGTTGATAGGGACTTCTAACGGACTGACTATAGATTGTAGTGATATAGACAATAACAGCACCTATAATTGCCTAAGCGATATTCCAGCTATCCCTGAGGAATTCTTAGACACAATGAATACTGCAGTCTTAGATATCGCCATATTCCAATCTATTGGCGGAGTCATTAACAATAATTGTGGTGAGGTGATTATCACTGCTCAAGACTCATTACTTACCATCATCTCAGATTGCGATACAACTCAGACTCTACAAAGAAAATATACCATATCGGACTCTCTCTCATCATCACAATGCGTTACAACATATTATATAGAATATGAGACATTAACAATCGTCAATCATCCCAGACCATTTGTAATAGATTGTAATGATAATATTGATTCAATATTCAATGATTGGCTACAGAACATTGGTTATGCTGATATAAAAGGGTGCTATAATACTGTAAGAACGCTACCAGAAGAACCCAGTTTAGAGATTTCTGATGTGTGCATATTGGGACAAGAAATTGCCAACTACAGAGTACAATGGTTCTTAGAAGATACGTGTAGTAATACATTAGTCGCTACAATTGGAGGTGTAGTTGTCTTGGATAATAATCCACCTGTACTAACTTGCCCTGAAGATATTACTATAGATATTTCAGAACCTTATCCAATCGAAATAATATTAGAGCAAATAGAACAATATCAACTAAGTGGAGAATGTGGAATGGTCACTACTACTAATAACTTAGACGCCACGATCGTCGACAGTTTAAGTGTACAGTCTATACCCATTACTGTAAGAGCAATAGATCTATGCCTAAATGAAAGTGAATGTACTTTCAAAGTAGATATCGTTAATTCCACGTCAATTAAGGATAGTAAATCTAAAATAAATCTGCCTCTGATCTTTCCTAATCCTACTTTTAGTTCAATCAGCATCGACAATCTGCAAGACGAGAATGATATCCACTTAATGGATATAAATGCAAAAGTCATTAAAGTTACACCACTATCTGGCAATAAGACAACACAGGTAGACATGCAAGATCTTCCTCAAGGTGTCTACTTTATACCTGTAAGAATAAATGATAAACTGCATATGCTGAAGGTTCTAAAATATTAAGTAACTCGATACGATACAAGCTATAGCTATCCCCCCATCTAATAATTCTAATAGAAAATTATGACATCTCATCTTCTTTATATTAGATAGGTATATCCATACTACTCAAGGGTGACTAATTTCTCATAAGCGACATTATCATGTTCTTCATAGAGACCTGGCACGATAAACTGTATCTTGGCTACCTTACTATCAAGGAAAACAACCTTGACATATCCTTGCTCTCCTATTCCAAATCGAGAGCCTTTGCCCATACCCACCTTATTGTTCTTAGTACCTGCACCGCTGACAATAAAGTACTGATTATGATTCTCTATAAGCTGTAAGGTATGCTCATGACCTGATGCGACAATGCTCCTCCCCTTAGATTCTAACACCTCTACAAGCTTAGATCTATATTGCTTATACATCGGATGATATACATCTTGTTCTGACATCCTCAGTCTTATACGATTGAATAATACTCCAGCAAATGGTATTGGAATGTATAACCAGTCTACCTTTTGTGTTATAGGAAATAGATCATCTTTTAATGGAAACTTACCTCCATGATGCGCATACGTAAATGGTGGATGATGTGATGCGATGATTAATGCTTTGTCTTTGTTACGATCTACTTCTTCAGCTATTTTCTGCAAGTAGTCTTCAGTCGTTTTTACATCACATACAGACTGATCACCTATACGTGCTTTCTCTTCCAAGAACCAATGCGAATCCATCAGTAGTAAGGCAATATCTTCTTTAAGATCGACGATCTGTGGGTCACCACATCCTTTGCTAGGTAGGAAGTAATCATCTTGATCGTTAGGATTAGGAGTATGGTGTAAAAATGAATCAATTAATAGCTCTTGTCTTCTCAGTCCTACTCGACCATAGGTATACCAGTCATGATTTCCTGGGACAAAATACTTTTGTCCTACGTAATCCCTCATAGTATTTAACTGAGCCAATAGCCGATACCTACCTTGAGAACTGTATATGCTTGTAGACGGCGCTAATCCTACAGGATAGATGTTATCACCTAACCATATTATTGCTGAGTTCTTATTTTGGTTATTAAGTGCTTTCTCTAAGTGATCAAAAACCTCATTGTCTCCATCTACAGAACTATAGCCAGCATCTCCTATCAGAAATACTGTATAATAAGGATCTACTTCAGCACTTAGTCTTTCCCAGCTCCCCTTATACTTCGCCTTATGACTGACACAAGAAGTGATCACATTTAAGCCCACGATGAAGGCCAATAGTATCAAGTATTTTTTAGAAGTATTCAAACTAAATTTCTTTTTGAGAAAAAACTAAGGATTGACACCGGCATAGGATATTCCTGTCAGTTTATGTATGTCCCAGTCAAATGTTGAAAGATCATCGAACTCAAACTTGCTGATATCATCGTGTCCACAAGACCTTGCGATAACTTGTAACAATTGATTAGTCGCATCAAAATAATTATATAGTTGCTTTGCTGATTTTTCTATTTCTAATCTTGCTCTGAGATCTTCTTTCTGTGTCGCTATACCTACTGGACAATTATTACTACTACAAGCTCTCATACCTAAGCAACCGATGGCTTGCAATGGTCCATTAGACAAGGCGACAGCATCAGCACCCATCATCAGTGCCTTAGCTATATCTTCTGCTACTCTTAAGCCACCTGTTATGACAAGCTCGATATTAGATCCGACCTTGTCTAAATGCCTTCTTGCACGTGCTAGTGCAGGGATAGTAGGCACATTGATATTATCTCTTAAGATAGTAGGTGCAGCTCCAGTCCCACCTCCTCGACCATCCAGAATGATATAGTCGACGCCTACTGCCAATGCAAAATCTATATCACGTTCTATACGACTTGCCGCCAACTTAAATCCTATAGGAATCCCGCCAGACGTTTCTCTTACTTGTTGTGCAAGCTCGGCAAAATCTGATACCGTCTTGAGGTCAGGAAATGCCGCTGGAGAGATGGCAGCTTCTCCTTCGTCTAACCCTCTAACTTCGGCTATCTCCCCTACTACTTTGCTTCCAGGAAGGTGTCCTCCTGTGCCTGTCTTAGCACCTTGCCCTCCCTTAAAATGAAATGCCTGAACCTTTTTTACCTTATCTAAAGAAAAGCCAAATTTTGCCGAAGCTAACTCATAGAAATATCTACTATTATTAGCTTGCTCATCTGGGAGCATACCACCCTCCCCAGAACATATCCCAGTACCGCTTAATTCTGCTCCCATAGCTAAGGCTATTTTTGCCTCTTTTGATAATGAACCAAAAGACATATCCGAAACAAAAAATGGTTTCTCTAAGATCAGAGGCTTCTTAGCACTTGATCCAATTATCGTTTTAGTACTGACACTTTCATCATCGAGTAATGGTCTTATTGCTAACTGTGCAGGAAGGAACTGGATACTGTCCCACTTAGGCAGTGTATTCCTATCTACTCCCATCGCCGCAGTGGGACCATGATGACCATACTTAGACAATCCATTCTGAGCAAGATGTTTTATAAATGTCGTGTAAGGCTCTGTAGACTCTGGACTCGTATCTTTGTATAAGCCAAGATATTCTTCTCGATTAAATGGTTGTGGGTGCAATTCTTCGAAGGCGATGACCTCATTCTTATCTATCAATAACCTCCCATCATCCACCCATGAGGTAAATTTATTAAGAACCTCACTATTATTATATTCACTCACACCCGTATCTATACGGTAGTCCCAGTCGTGTAATCCACATATAATATTATCACCTTCTATACGTCCATCTGACATTAATGCACCTCTATGCTGACATCTTCCATATAACACACTATATTTCTCATCGTACTTAATAACAACAAGGTCAGTATTCTCCACTAATACATATACAGGCACTCTATCTTCTAAGCTTGAGATATCTTCGACTATAACTTGTTCCTTTTTCATAATGTTTTTTTTACTTGATGAGTATAACCGATAGACTAATCGCTTAAAGTTCTAAAATTAAGATAAATAATTAAACGCCTTTAGGAATGATTATAACCTTGATAATTACTCCCACAAAAAAAGGAGACAGCCAATGACCGTCTCCTATTGTAAACCATTAAAGTTTTTATACTCTTACTTATCTTCTTCTACTTCTTCGAATTCTACGTCAGTCACTTCCTCGCTGTCTTTAGCATCACCAGCAGCACTTGCTGTTGGGTCTGCGCCTGCGCCACCTTCCGCTTCTTGACTTGCTGCGTAGATGTCTTGACTTGCTGCTGTCCATGCTGTATTCATGACTTCCATAGCGGCATCTATCTTAGCGATATCTTGCATCTTGTGTGCTTCCTTAAGCTCAGTTAGTGCTGCTTCGATAGGTCCTTTCTTATCTTCAGGTATCTTATCACCATATTCTTTCATCTGCTTCTCAGTCTGGAAGATGAGTGTATCTGCAGAGTTAAGTTTGTCAGCATTTTCTCTTGCCGCTTTATCCGTATCTGCATTAGCTGCAGCTTCTGCCTTCATCTTCTCTATCTCTTCTTTTGACAGACCTGTAGAAGCTTCTATTCTGATGTTTTGCTCTTTACCAGTTCCTTTGTCTTTGGCAGTTACGCTTAAGATACCATTGGCATCCATATCAAAACTGACTTCTATCTGCGGTACACCTCTTGACGCTGGTGGTATCCCATCTAAGATAAATTTACCTACCGTTCTGTTATCCTTAGCCATAGGTCTCTCTCCTTGCATGATATGTATCTCAACCGATGGCTGATTATCAGCTGCTGTAGAGTAGACTTTTGACTTCTTAGTTGGTATCGTAGAGTTCGCTTCTATGACGACATCATATACGCCACCCATCGTCTCTATACCCATAGATAATGGTGTTACATCTAGAAGTAGTACATCTTGTACATCACCACTTAATACGCCACCTTGTATCGCAGCACCTACGGCTACTACCTCATCAGGATTGACACCTTTGTTAGGTTTCTTACCGAAGAATGCTTCTACAGCTTCTTGTATCTTAGGTATTCTTGTAGATCCACCTACGAGGATGATCTCATCTATATCGGACTTTGATAATCCAGCATCCTTAAGTGCTTCAGCACATGGCTTAAGACTTCTCTGTACAAGCTCGTCAGATAACTGCTCGAATTTTGCTCTTGACAATTTTGTCACGAGGTGCTTAGGCACACCGTCTACTGCTGTTACGTATGGTAGATTAATATCCGCTTCTATAGATGCTGATAATTCTATTTTCGTTTTCTCAGCGGCATCTTTTAATCTCTGGAGTGCCATAGGATCTTTTCTTAGATCTATGTTCTCTTGCTTCTTGAATTCGTCAGCCATCCAGTCGATGATAACTTGATCGAAATCGTCACCACCAAGATGTGTATCACCATTAGTAGATTTTACTTCGAATACACCATCACCTAATTCTAAGATCGATATATCAAATGTACCACCACCTAAATCATAGACAGCGATAGTCATATCTTTATTCTTCTTATCAAGACCGAATGCTAATGCTGCTGCAGTAGGCTCATTGATTATTCTTGATACTTTAAGACCTGCTATCTCACCAGCTTCCTTAGTCGCCTGTCTTTGTGAGTCATTGAAGTATGCAGGAACTGTCACAACCGCTTCTGTCACTTCTTGTCCTAAGAAGTCTTCAGCTGTCTTCTTCATCTTCTGAAGGATCATCGCTGATATCTCTTGGGGTGTGTAGTTTCTATCATCGATAGCTACACGGATTGTATTATTATCACCTTTGACAACCTTGTAAGTAGATCTGCTTGTGTCTGAAGATGCTTCGTCATATCTCATACCCATAAATCTCTTGATAGATGAGATTGTCCTTGTGGGGTTAGTGATGGCTTGACGCTTAGCAGGATCTCCTACTTTTCTCTCGCCATTATCGAGAAATGCCACTACTGATGGCGTTGTTCTCCTTCCTTCTTCGTTAGGAATAACAACTGGCTCATTACCTTCCATTACAGATACAACTGAGTTTGTTGTTCCGAGGTCGATACCTATTATTTTACCCATATTATTTAAGTTCTATTTGTTTTTATAATTAATGTACGGTTGGTATTAATCAATAGATATGCCATACCACTTTTCTGCCATTATGTAGTAATAATGGCTTATATGTACTGACAAATAGATAGTCGGCGCTATCCAAAGTGACAAAAAGTCAGAAATTAATTGAAATTGAGGTTTCCAGTTATAGATCCTGTCTTGAGAGAATCTAAGGTTTTGTTAGTGAGTTGTACATTCTCCTTGACCTCTCTATATAATGAAGCAAATATGCCTCGACCTTCTGATAGGTTAGTAAATGTCGGTACATCTTGAGAAGAAGTAATACCCAGATTAGCTTCACTTATCCTGATAAAGTCTTTTATCTCGGAACTGCCACTATCAAGAACAAGATCTATATCCTCGAATACTCTCTCTATACTATCATCTGTATCTATCGCTCCTGCGATAAATGAGAAAAACTGAATACCCTGGATATCTAACTTAGTACTTTCTATATCAGACGCGATCTTCCATCTTACTTGCTTAGGTGCATAAGGATCACCACTTCCTCTGACACGTTCTCTGTAATTAAAATCAAGGTATAAATCAAAAATAGAGGAAAATGCACCTTCTCTCCACGAGAATGTCGTGAAGATATTATTATCAAAACTCAAAATTGTCTGTGGAGAACGGATCGATGAAGGCCCTACTATATTGGTAGAAGCAGTAACAATGGGTAATGTGTCTATGCCGCGATCTATTTCTAAAGTGTAAGCCTCACCAGCTTCTAAATTTATATCAGAATTCCTTATTTTATAAAGGATATTAGGCGTCTGTGCAAATACACCTTCTTGCCTCGGAAATCCATCAATAGTGGCATCTACCCTCTCAAGGTCAAATCTATCTGAACCACTTACAAGAGTTACTGTAGCATTATCATAATAGAGCTCGTCTGGATCACGGGCAAGATCAAGCGCAGATACATTATCACTCGCAAATGCCCTCTCTACTCTTATGTAATGAGCCGTATCTACTGCTGATAATACACCGTAAACTATAGGAATATCCTTAGGCTCTTCCAGAATATCTACTGAATTATCACAAGAAAAAAGACTGACTAAGAATAATGCTGCTACTAAATATTTCATGGTGTAAAAGTAAGTGAATTCGACAATCTACCTCATTTATTGCAACGATTTTATATATTCGGTGCATTAACACATTAACGATATGTCAGCAGTAAGCAAAGACGCTAAAAGAATGACCACCCACGTTCTGCAAAAAATGAAGCAAAAAGGGGAAAAGATATCAATGCTCACAGCATACGACTACAGTATGGCGGGCATCATAGATGGAGCTGGCATAGATGTCATTCTCGTAGGAGACTCAGCCAGTAATGTCATGGCAGGTCATGAGACTACATTGCCTATCACGCTGGATCAGATGATCTATCACGCCTCCTCTGTGATAAGAGCTGTAAAGAAGTCACTTGTGGTAGTAGATCTACCATTTGGACATTATCAGAGTAATTCTGACATCGCCTTGTCTTCAGCTATAAGAATCATGAAAGAATCTGGTGCTCACTCTGTCAAGCTAGAAGGAGGAGAAGATATAGCAGACTCTATCAAGAGAATCGTAGCAGCAGGTGTGCCTGTCATGGGCCATCTGGGGCTGACACCACAGTCTATCTATAAATTTGGGACCTATACTGTACGTGCTAAAGAAGAGGAGGAAGCAGCACAACTATTGAAGGATGCTAAGCTTCTCGAAGAATTAGGTTGTTTTGCAATCGTTCTAGAGAAAATACCTGCGAAGTTGGCTACTAAAGTAACTCAGTCCATAAGCATACCTACCATAGGGATAGGAGCTGGCAATGGGACTGATGGGCAAGTTCTTGTAAGTCATGACCTATTCGGTATTACTAAGGACTTCAGTCCACGATTCTTACGACGTTACTTAGACTTACATAATGACATGACAGCAGCTGTACAGTCATACATTAAAGATGTAAAATCTACAGATTTCCCAAATGAGAAGGAGCAGTATTAAGTGAAGAAGATAATACTATACTTTATACTATTTATAGTTTGTATTGGAGCATTCTTTGGATATAGATTCTATAATTACATATTCCAAGCTAATGTCCAATTACAAAAATCTGAGATAGATATACATATCCCCTCTGACGGAACTATGCATACCCTCATGGACTCGCTGGTACAGCGGAATGCCATCATCGATACTACCGGATTTAAGTGGGTCGCTGATAAAATGAAATTCAAAAATGTAAAACCTGGCAAGTATACCATACAGAATGGCTGGACTAACAAGGACCTTGTCAGCTTATTGCGTTCAGGTAGAGAGTCCTCCGTCAAGCTCACATTCAATAATCTGAGACATGTCAAAGACGTAGCTGGGGTTATATCCAAAGCTGTAGAAATAGACTCAGTGAGTCTATATAAGTTCCTACTAAGCGATGAGGCGATGACCATGACTGGCTTGACCAAGGAGACTATGATGACATTATTTATACCTAATACCTACGAGCTATATTGGGATGTCAATGCTAAGGATATTGTGGAGCGATTCTTAAGAGAAAGAGATAAGTTCTGGACCGCAGATAGGCTTAAGAAAGCTGAGGAATTAGGCCTGACAAAAGAAGAAGTATATACCATGGCCTCTATAGTACAGAAGGAAACTAATTATAACTCGGAGAAGCCCACTATAGCTGGTATCTATCTTAATAGAATCAGGAAAGGCATACTTTTACAAGCTGATCCCACAGTGGTATTCGGTGTAGGAGATTTTACAATAAGAAGAGTACTTAATAAGCATCTAAAGTTTGACTCTCCATATAACACCTATATATATGAAGGCTTACCGCCAGGACCTATATACATGCCCGACATCTCTTCTATAGATGCCGTTCTTAATGCTGAGGAACATGATTATATCTATTTCTGTGCAAGTCCTGGGTACAATGGCAAACACCAATTCGCTAAAACGCTATCCCAACATCTGGCCAATGCTCGCAAATATCACAAATGGCTCAATGATCAGAAAATCTATAATTAGTCAATAAGCTCGACGAGCTTCTACTTTCTCGGCTTCTTGATGTCGTCTAATACATTTTCTAATTTCATCTGCAAGTGGCGATCATTATACGTAGCCGTTCCCTGTAGTATCATTACATCATTAGCGATCTTAACGGTGAACTCCTGCGGCTTTTTGTTTTTGTCATTATCCACTAAGACAAGCTCCCCTCTATCAAGATGGTAATTGTATCTGCCAGATCCTTCGACCTTATCCCTGTTGCCATAATCATAGGTATGATCTTCTTTGAAGTCTATCCATACTCCCTTGTACTTTCCAGGTGGTGATATCTCTCCATCAAAAACAAACTTATATTCCCACAGGTCATGATCCACTATCTGATATGTATCTGGAAAAGTCTTAAGTCTATGATTAAGGATAGATAATGCTTGTGCTCTCAGCCCCGGTATATTTAACTTAGCACCTATATCCACTCCTAACTCCTCTTCATTCTTATTATTCAATGCTGGATTTTGTGCATTAGCAGA